>JBAQGU010000250.1:0-3351 GCA_049287975.1 Roseiarcus sp. | reverse complement strand
GGCTTCGCCTTGCCCGTGGTCGATGTCGATCGCCTGGTCGTGCGCTATGGCGATCTCGGCGGCCTCATGCGCGATCTGCGCGCGTTCGGCGTGACCAACGCGCTCAAAGCGCGCCCCCGGACGCCATTGCGCCGGGACGTGCTCGGCCGGGCGGCGGCCGTGTACGCCGAGCGGTTCGCCGATCCCGATGGACGCTTGCGCGCCACCTTCGAGATCTTGTGGCTGAGCGGTTGGGTCCCACATGAGAGCCAGCCGAAGCCGTTGAAACCCGGGTCGGCGGCGATGCGGCTCGAGGACGCGCTGAAACGAACCAGATAAGCATTTCGCGCGTTGGGGGCGGGATTCGCTTGCCAGAAGCGGCGGGAGGGGCGATTGTCGCCGGGGAACCCTGTCGTCGATGAGTTTTGGCGCAAGTCGTTGCGTTTTCGCGGAGAAGAGGGTCGCCGTCATGACGAGATCGCGCGCAACACGCACCGGGATCGGGTTTCAGGACGAGACGGACGCCGCGTATGGCCGTTGGGCGCCGATCTATGACCTCATCTTCGACTTGCCGTTCCGGCCGGGTCGGCTGGCCGCCGCGCGCGCGGCCGGCGAGGCGGCGGGCGCGAACGCCGAAATACTCGTCGTCGGCGTCGGCACCGGCCTCGAACTCGGGCTCTTGCCAAAAACCACGCGCGTCACCGGCATCGATCTCAGTGCGCCGATGCTGAAGATCGCGCGAGAGCGCGTGACGCGCGACGCCCTCGGGCATGTGAAGTCGCTGGCGGCGATGGACGCTCGCGCGCTCGAATTCCCCGATGGCCGTTTCGACGTCGCGCTCGCCCCCTACGTCATGAGCGTCGTGCCCGAGCCGGCGCGGGTCCTCGACGAGATGTGGCGCGTCGTGCGGCCGGGCGGCCAAATCGTGGTCATGAACCATTTCGCGGCCGATCGGGGCCCCCGCGCCTGGGTCGAGGCGGCGATGGAGAAATCAGCCGGCTGGCTGGGCTGGCACCCCCAATTCCCCTATTCGGCGGTCGGCGACTGGATCGCCGCGCGCCCGGACGCCAACCTCTTGGAACGCCGGCAGCTCGCCCCGTTTCGGCTGTTCACGCTGGTTCGGGTAGTCAAAGTTCGGGGATGACGGTCTCGGGCCGGGCGCGCCGCCTCTCCCTTCCGATCCAGCTCCCATGGTAAAATGAATCATGGCGGATTATGGCGAATGGAATCGCAAGGGCGCCGTCCTCAGCGATGTGACGGCCCAAAAAGAATATGGCGTGACGCGCGAATTCGTCGTCGCGGGCATCAACGCCGGGAAACTCGAATACCGAGAAGGCTCGGTTTGGGGCAATCCCTACCTTCGGGTCTTGCGAAGCCAGCTCGAGCCCTACATCGCGGCCGAACTCGGCCCCGAATATCTGGGCAGCGCCAAATCGAAGACCGAACTGCGCGCCATCGTGGGCGAAATTGCCGGTCTCAGGAAAAAGCTGGCGTCGCTGGAGGCGCGAAAGGCGGCGCTGGAGAGCGCTCGGGCGGCGCCCAAAAGCAAATAGGGTGCAGCCGCGCTCGCCGAGCGCGGCCGTCGCAGAGCGGCTCGTTTTCCGAACTCGGTCGAAGGTTTCACACCTCCAACCACTCTTTCCGTACCCCCTCCGATGCCTCGAGCTCCGCCGGCGTCCCCTCGAAGACGATCTTTCCGTGTCCCATCACATAAAGCCTCTCGCTGATTTTCAGCGCGATCGTCAGCTTTTGCTCGACGAGCAGGATCGCGACGCCGCGCTCGGCGATTTCGGCGAGGAGCGCGCCGACGCGTTCGACCATCTTCGGCGAAAGTCCCTCCGTCGGCTCGTCGATCATGACGAGCTCCGGGTCGCCCATCAGCGTGCGGCAGATCGTCAGCATCTGCTGTTCGCCGCCCGAGAGGACGCCGCCGGGCGTCTCCGCGCGCGCCTCCAGCTGCGGGAACATGCGAAACATGTCCTGCATCGCCCAACGGCCGCCGACCTTGCCGGGCTTCTCGCCGAGCAGCAAATTCTGGCGGACGGTCAACGCGGGAAAGATGTCGCGCGTTTCCGGGACATAGCCGAGACCTCTGCGCGCCGTCTCGTGCGGCTTCAACCCGGCGATTTCCTCGCCCTTGAAGCGGATCGAACCCATCGGCGGAACGGCCCCCATGATCGCCTTGATCGTGGTCGAGCGTCCAACGCCGTTGCGGCCGAGCAGGCCGACGATTTCGCCTTGCTCGACTCGGAAATTGACGCCGTGCAGGATATGGCTCTTGCCGTAATAGGCGTGAAGATCGACGACTTCGAGCAGCGGCGCGCTCATCAATGGCTCGCCTGCCCGAGATAGGCCTCGCGCACGGCCGCATTTTCACGAATGCGATCGGGTGTGTCGCTGGCGATGATCTCGCCATACACAAGCACCGAAATGCGATCGGCCAGTTTGAAGACGACGCTCATGTCGTGCTCGACGACGACCAGCGTCTTGCCCTCCGTCACCTTGCGGATCAACGTGACGGCTTGCTCGGTCTCGCTGTTGTTCATGCCTGACGTGGGCTCGTCGAGCATGATGACGTCGGCCCCGCCCGCGATGGTGACGCCGATCTCCAGCGCGCGCTGCTCGGCGTAGCTCAGGACCCCGGCTTGCAGGCTTCGCCGCGCGCCGAGGCCGATGCTGTCCATCAGCCATTCCGCACGCTCCCGCGCGTCGCGCAGCCGATCGATCGGCTTCCAGAAGGCGTATTTGTGTCCAAGCGACCACAGCGTCGCACAGCGCAGGTTTTCGTACACCGTCAGTCGAGGAAATATGTTGGTGATCTGAAAGCTGCGCGAGAGACCGCGCCGCGCGATTTCGAACGGCCTCAGATCGTTGATGCGTTCGCCGTGCAGATGCACTTCGCCGGCGGTCGGCCTGATGCGCCCGCTGACGAGATGAAACAGCGTCGATTTGCCGGCGCCGTTGGGACCGATGATCGCGTGCCGCTCTCCGGCGGCGATCTCGAGGCTGACGCCGCGGATGATCGGCGTCGCGCCGAAGCTCTTGCGCAAGTCGACCAGCTGGAGAGCCGCCGTCATGCGGCTTTTTCTCGCAGGCGCGCATTGACCGTTCCCCAGGCGGTTTCGACGCCGGGCCAGAGCCGTCGCATCGAAGCGAGTCCGACGCCGAGCAGGACGATGGCCACGAGCCAGGGCGCGAGGCTCGCCGAATCGACGGAAAAGCCGAACAGACGCATCGCCGAACCTTCGCTGCGGACCAACGCGAGCTCGCGATTGCCGAGTTCGATGAGCATGATGGCGCCCACGACGCATGCAGCGAGGGCCGGCGCCGCCATCGCATAGGCCGGCGCGAGCCGCCACGCTTCGCCCTGCC
>JBAQGU010000249.1:0-3655 GCA_049287975.1 Roseiarcus sp. | reverse complement strand
GCGCGAAGCGCACATCGATCGGTTCGTCGAGCGTGGCGGGAAACGGCTCGAGCGTGACCACGCAGGTCTGCGTCAACTCGGCGTGAACTGCGCCCGTGACGCGCACGCCCTTGCCCGCGCGCTTCATCAGGAAAGTCGCCGTGAGCTTCATCACATCGACGAGGCCCTGCTGCTCGGCGACGGCCGCCCGCTCGGCGGGCGTGGCCTCCACAGTTTGCTCCAATCCCTCGCGCGGCAGCGCGTCGATTTTGACGGGGCGGCTGAAAGAACCCTTTGTCGTCACGAAACATCTCCCACAGCGCGGGGAAATCGGAAACGGCCCTCGGCGAAGACCTCGATAGTCACCGAATCGAGCGCTTCCGCGCAGCCCGCCGCACGAGCCGCCAGCTCGCGCGGCGCCTCCGCGGTCTCCTTTGCGTGATAGGCGTTGCGCGCGAGCGCGGCGGCTAGCGCATCGAGGTCATGCGCCGCCAGCGCCTCGGCATAGACCTTGTTTCGGCCATTGAAGGCGCTGGCCATGCTCTTCATGCGCCTCGCAACGCCGGCGTCGCCAATCGACATTTCGCGCAGCGCGTCCTCGAAACCCTGAAAGACGTAATCTACAAGGTCTTGCGCGATGGCGGCGCCGATCGGGCCGAGGCCGCTCAGGCGCCGCAGGACCAGCCCTGAATGCAAAGTCACCATCTCAAAGCGGCCATCGAGGTCGTCAGGGACGGCAAGGTCCTGAAATAAGGCCGGCGCACGCGCCGCCGCCACGATCTCGCCGTGAATCTGGTCGATCAGAATGCGGTTGGCGCGCCTGGCGCGCCAGCGGGCGAGGATCATAGGCGCCTTGCTTTTCCCAGGCGCCATGGGTTAGGCATCCCTGCTGGTTCTGGCAAGTCAAAAAGATTCGAGGCCGCGGAGTGATCGAATGCGCCCGAGTTTGAATACGCGGTCTCGCGCCCGTCGGCTCGTCGTGCTCGCGGGCGTTACATGGCTGGGCGCCGCGCTCGGCGGCTGCATCGGCTATGAGGGCGAGTTCGAGCGCGGCTATCAGGTCGACAGCGACAGCCTCGACAAGGTGAAGGTCGGCGCGACGAGCAAGCAGGAAGCACTCGCGCTGCTCGGCACGCCCTCGACCACGTCGACGATCGGGGGCGACGCCTGGTATTACATCGGGCAAAAGATGGATCGCTCGCTCGCCTTCATGCCGGCCAAAATGACTGACCAGACCGTGCTGGCGATCTATTTCGACAAGAGCGGCAAGGTCGATCGCATCGCCAATTATGGTATGAAGGACGGCAAGGTCTTCGACTTTGTCTCTCGCACGACGCCGACTGGCGGCTCGGAACCGAACTTCCTGCGCAACATGATGACGGGACTGTTCCGCTTCCAATAATACCGAGCGACCACTTCACGGTGCCCTCGCGAGCCGGCCTGTCCCGGCCATCCACGCCGTCCCTTCAAGCTGACGGACACTTGCATGTCCGCTTCGGGTCGACAGGGGTCGTCGACGATCTCTCAAAACTCCCCGATTTTCGAACCGACTCCGCATATGCATGATTCTTGTAGAGCGTCTAAAACGGCCTATTAGGGAACCTGCCGCGCTCCGTTGCAGAAGAAGGGTAATAGGGGCAAAAGTCCGGGCGAAGCCCGATTTGTAGACGCGGGCGCCGACCGCGTCCGGCGCGAAGCGCCTCGTTTTCCGACGGCGCGGCTGTGGAGAGAAGCGCGGTCGGCGCCCGCGCCTACAGAAGCGCCCAAATAGCCTCGTAATCGATTGAAATATCTATCGGAATTAGCGACAAACCTCGCCAATCGCGACGACGGAAAAGCTGCAGAAAAAGGCGCCTAACGTCTTGAAGTCGGACGATGCAAAACTGAAATCGGCGGCGCGCCCCGAGGCTCGCCGCGGCTGGATCCATGGATCGGCTCCGTCGATGCCGATAGCGCGGGAAAGCGCGCGGTTCGGCGCCTTTTCTCGGCTTGTTTGCTTTCGCTGCGCTCAGTGCTGGTGCGCCAATATCGCCAGCAGCAGCAACGCCACGATGTTCGTGATCTTGATCGCTGGGTTCACCGCCGGGCCGGCCGTGTCCTTATAGGGATCGCCCACGGTGTCGCCGGTCACCGAAGCCTTGTGCGCCTCCGACCCCTTGAAGTGCTTGACGCCGTCCTTGTCGATGAAGCCGTCCTCGAAGCTCTTCTTCGCGTTGTCCCAGGCGCCGCCGCCCGAGGTCATCGAGATCGCCACGAAGAGGCCGTTCACGATCACGCCGAGCAGCGAGGCGCCGAGCGCCGCGAAGGCCGAGGCCTTCGAGCCGGAAATCAGCAGGACGCCGAAATAGACGACGAATGGCGCCAATACCGGCAGCAGCGAGGGTATGATCATTTCGCGGATCGCGGCCTTGGTGAGCATGTCGACCGCGCGGCCGTAATCGGGCCGTTGCGTGCCCTGCATGATGCCGGGCATCTCCTTGAACTGCCGGCGCACCTCGACCACCACCGAGCCGGCGGCGCGGCCGACGGCGGTCATCGCGATGCCGCCGAAGAGATACGGGATCAGGCCGCCGAAGATCAGGCCCGCGACGACATACGGGTTCGAGAGGTCGAACGAAACCGTCCCGATATCCTTGAAATAGGGGAACTTGTCGCTGTTGGCGGCGAAATAGGTCAGATCGTTCGAATAGGCCGCGAACAGCACCAAGGCGCCGAGGCCCGCCGAGCCGATCGCATAGCCCTTCGTCACGGCCTTGGTCGTGTTGCCGACCGCGTCGAGCGCGTCGGTCGCGTGACGTACTTCCTTGGGCAGGCCCGCCATTTCGGCTATGCCGCCCGCGTTGTCTGTCACTGGACCGAAGGCGTCGAGCGCGACGATCATGCCGGCGAGACCGAGCATCGTCGTGACGGCGACCGCCGTCCCGAACAGGCCCGCGAGTTGGAACGTCGCGATGATGCCCGCGACGATCACGATGGCCGGCAGCGCCGTCGATTCCAGCGAGACGGCGAGACCCTGGATGACGTTGGTGCCGTGGCCGGTCACCGACGCCTGCGCTATCGACACGACCGGACGCTTGCCGGTCCCGGTGTAATATTCGGTGATGACGACGATCAGCGCGGTTATGACCAAGCCGAGAATGCCGCAGATAAAGAGGTTGACGCCGGTCACGGACTTGCCCGCGACGACGCCGATTTCGCCCCAACCGATGACGAACTGCGTCGCGATCGCGAGGCCGACGATCGAAAGCAGGCCCGTCGCGATCAGACCCTTATAGAGCGCGCCCATGATCGAATTGTTGGCGCCGAGCTTGACGAAGTACGTGCCGACGATCGACGTGATGATGCAGACGCCGCAGATCGCCAGCGGATAGGTCATCGCGTTTTCCAGGATAGGGGTTCCGGCGAAGAAGATCGAAGCCAGCACCATGGTCGCCACGACCGTCACCGCATAGGTCTCGAACAGGTCCGCCGCCATGCCCGCGCAGTCGCCGACATTGTCGCCGACATTGTCGGCGATCGTGGCGGGATTGCGCGGATCGTCCTCGGGAATTCCCGCCTCGACCTTGCCCACCAGATCCGCGCCGACGTCGGCGCCCGTGGTGAAGTTGCCGCCGCCGAGACGCGCGAAGATCGAGATCAGCGAGGCGCCGAAGCCGAGCGCGACCAGCGAATCGAT
>JBAQGU010000248.1:0-1699 GCA_049287975.1 Roseiarcus sp. | reverse complement strand
TCAGCTATCATGCGTTCTACACGAACGATCCCCGCGACGAGGTCACGCGCACGACCTGGGCGCGGTTTTTCGATCCAGCTGAACCGATGCACGCGCTCGTCGCCGAGCGCGGCGACCGATTGATCGGCGCGACGCATTATCTCTACCACCGCAACACCTGGATGATCGCGCCGGTCTGCTATCTCCAGGACCTGTTCACCCTGCCCGAAGCGCGAGGGCGGGGCGTCGGGCGCGCCCTGATCGAGGCGGTCTATGAGAAGGCGCGCGAGGCCGGTTCGCCGCGGGTCTACTGGACGACCCACGAAACCAACGCGCAGGCCCGCATTCTCTATGACAAGATCGCGGAGCGCTCCGGTTTTATCCAATATCGCAAAGCCTTGGGGACTTGACGCCGGCGGCTGACGGTTCCGGGCGGTCGGCGGCGAACGTCGCATGGCTAGCATGCGCAGGAATCGGTACCGTACTTTGGTTGGAATGCTACAATCCGCGAAAGGCGATGGAACGGTTGTCCCATACGGACGTTCAGCCCAGGCTCCATCCTGCATCGGAAAGAAAGTAACGCTCCATGAACCATTTGACCCGCCGGTCGGTGACTCTCGCCAAGCAAACCGCTCAATCCGGAATCGACGCCGCGCTGACGATCGCGGCGCGGACGCCGGGTCTCATGGCGCCGGGACTCGATCTTTCCGGAAAACATGCGCGAGAAGCGCGGCTGATGGTGCAGGAAAAGCTCGCGGCGGCTTACGAGGGCGCGTGGGCCGCGCAGCTCGCGTGGGGCTCGTTTCTGATGAAGGCCGCGTTCGGCGGAGTAATTTCGCCTGATCACGTCTCGCACGGCTGGGTCGATATCGCCGACGCGGCGATGGCGCCGGCGCGAAAGACCGTCCGGGCCAACGCGCGGCGCCTTACCGGCGCGAAGCGGATGGTCTAGACTCGCACGTAGGCGGTTCGCCGCTTCGCGAGAGTCTCGGCATGCACATCGTCCAACATCTCCATGAATTCGTCGCCGCTTACGGCTACTTCGCGGTCATGATTCTCGTCGGGCTAGAGAGCGCGGGCGTACCGCTTCCGGGCGAGACGGCGCTGGTGTCTGCCGCTGTCTTCGCGGGACAGGGGACGCTGCATATCGGCGGGGTGATCGCCTGCGCGGCGCTGGCGGCGATCATCGGCGACAACGCAGGCTATTGGGTCGGCCGAGAATTCGGTTTTCCCCTGATCTATAAATACGGCAGCGCGATCCATGTCGACGAGGGCCGGCTGAAGGTCGCGCAATATCTATTCAAGCGCCACGGCGGCAAGATCGTGTTCTTCGGCCGCTTCATCGCAATTCTGCGCGCCTTCGCGGCGTTCCTCGCCGGCGTCAACCGCATGCCGTGGCCGGAGTTCCTGCTGTTCAACGCGATGGGCGGCATCGTCTGGGCGAGCATATTCGGCCTTGGCGGCTATTTCCTCGGCCTCGCCTTTGAGCACTACGCGCGCCCCGTCGGCCTCGCCGCCCTGGCCTGCGCGGTCATTGGCGCCCTGCTGGCGAGCCGCTTCATCGGCGAACATGAACACGCCCTGCGCGCCGAGGCCGAGGCCGCGCTGCCCGGGCCGCTGGTGGCGCCGAAGGGGTAGCGACCGCCGTCATGGCGAGCGAAGCGAAGCCATCAGCGAGACAGTGACCATCGCCGCCGTCGATTGATGGCGTCGCCCCGGC
>JBAQGU010000247.1:0-3915 GCA_049287975.1 Roseiarcus sp. | reverse complement strand
GTCAGATAGGTCGGGTGGCCGCTCCTCGCCGTGTAGCCGGCGCGAGCGCGGGAAATGGCGAAGGTCGGGAAGAGCGCGAGGCCAGCCTGGACTGCGGAATGCGCCTCGTCCAGTCGACCAAGCTGCGCGAGCGCGGCGGCCAACGCGAAATGTGGATGCGGATGATTTCGATTGGCCTCGATCGCCCGCCGGAGCGACTCGGCCGCTTGCTCCCAACTGCCGAGATGGAGCTTCGCCAGGCCTGTGTGGAGCATCCAGATGTAAGCCATCGTATCACGCGGACTGAGGCGCAGGGCCTCGGCAACATGAGCCTCTGTATCTTCGGCGCGGCCGATGAAAATCTTACCGAGTCCCAGAAAGGAATAGGCACTGGCGAGATTTCGATCGAGCTCCAACGCATATTCGCATTCCGCGATGCCCTGCGCCGCGCGCTTGGTCACTATCTCGACAAATCCCAATGTCACATGGCCACGCGCATGGTCCGGGACCAACGACAACGCCCTTGTCACATTCGCTTCAGCCGCAGCCAGGGCGGCCATGGGATCGGCCACGAAAGCATTTAGGCTGGCCGCGACATCTGCGCGCGCCGATCCGACGAGCGCGTCGACATTCTCGGAATCGGCGGCAAGTGCGCGATCGAAGAAGCTTCGCGCTTGCGCAAGATGGTCAGGTGTGTGACCCTTGTTGAACCAGGCCAGACCTTGAAAATAAAGGTCCATCGTGTGGGGGTCCGGGACGCGTTCGGCGCGTCGGGCCTCGGCGGCGACGAGCTGGGCGTTGAGCGTGTTCGCCAAGCGCGCGACGATTTCGTCCTGGACGTCGAAGAGATCGGCCAGGGGCTTATCGAACCACTCGGCCCAGAGATGATTGCCCGTTTCGGCGTCAATGAGCTGCACATTGACGCGCATGCGGTTTCCGCCGCGCTGAACGCTGCCCTCGAGGATATAGCGAACGCTCAGCTCGCGCCCGATCCTCTTCACGTCGAGCGGCTTGCCTTTGTATGTGAATGCCGTATTGCGGGCGATCACGACAGCGCCCCGTATCCGTGAGAGGTCGGTCGTCAGGCTCTCCGTGACCCCGTCGACGAAATGCTCTTGCTCCGGCTCGCCGCCAATATTGGCGAACGGCAAGACGGCGATCGACAGGCGCGGGGGGCCGGATTTTTCGGGGGCTGGGGACGGCGACGGCTTCGCTACTGCCGGCGCGCCGACTTCAAGCGAATAGACGCGGATCGGATCGGCGATGTTCTTGAGTTGGGTCGGGCCGAGATCGGTAACGGCCAGATCGAGCCGCCCCTTGACCTGACGATAGGCATCCTCGGACAGACAGATCTTCCCAGGTTTGGCGATCCCCTCCAACCGCGCGGCGATGTTGACGCCGTCGCCCATCAGATCACCGTCGCTCTCCTCGACCACGTCGCCCAGATGAATGCCGATGCGAAACTCGATCCGCTGGTCCTGGGGCAGGCCCGTGTTGCGGACGGCCATGCCGTTCTGCGCCTCGATCGCGCAGCGCGCGGCGTCGACCACGCTGCGGAACTCAACCAGCGCGCCGTCGCCCGTGCGCTTGACAACGCGGCCGTTATGAACGGCGATGGTCGGGTCGATCAGGTCACTGCGCAGCGCGCGAAGCCGTGCCAGGGTGCGGTCTTCGTCGGCGCCGGCGAGCCGGGAGTAGCCGACGACATCTGCAACAAAGATTGCTGCGATTTTCCGGGTCTCGCCCATAGAGTTACTCTGTCCAAAAGCAGATTACCGCAACGGAAGCGGCGTGATGCGCCGCAGCTGCGCAATCTGCGCCATCGATGCAATCGATCTGTCCACGTATTGTGCCGAACGACGGCATGTGGAGTTTTTCACTGCTATCCAGGATATCGAGGCCCTCTGGAGAGAGACGGAGGTGAATGGTCAAATTTCTTGTCCCGCGTCGCCTGCTACTCCTTGAAAATATCTCCGAACACCAGCCAGCGTTTTCCATCGAAGCGCTGCAGCCGCATTTGCTTGAGGGGATTGTAGTCGGTCGGAGCGGTACTCAATGTGATACCAGGTAGCAGAAATGGCATTCGGACGCCTTCCAGATGGTTGGCGACGGCCATCAAATTCTCGCGGGTCAGATCGTCACCGCAACGCCGTAGAACATCAGCGAACAAGACGGCGTTGGAATAGCCGACGAAAGTGAGCGCATCATTGACATCGCCCCTTGGATAATAAGTGCGCATGAATGCGAGCGACGCCGTGAATTCGGGATCGCCAATCCATTGCGGATCGCCGGGCGTTTTGAACGAAGTGGCGGTAATGACCCCCTCAGCTTTGTCAAGACCCGCCGTTTTGAGAGTTATCGGCGAGGCTGACACTTCCGCGAGGAAGCGGGTCGGACGCCAACCTACGTCAAATACCTTCCGAATGGCCTGAGCCGCAAACTTTGGCCCGGCGGCGATGAGGAGCGTGTCGGCGCCCGACGACTCAAACTGGAAGATCTGGGAGTCAACTGTCGGGTCGCTCGTTTCGTAGCTGGCCGTCGCGACGACCATATGCGCCGCCTGCGCGCCGAGCTCCTCGTTTAGTCCGTCGAGGTAGTCACGGCCGAAGTCGTCGTTTTGGTAAAGAACGGCAATGCGTGCATTGGGGCTGTTTTTGAGAATATAATCGACGTAAAGTTTTGCCTCCGACCGCAAAATGTTGACCAGCGGCATTGTCCAGGGAAAATGGGCGGGATCGTTCCACCGTGACGCGCCGGCCTGGATGAAGAGTTGCGGCACGTGTCTGTCGTTCAGGTAATTCTGCGTCGCCGCGTTCGTCGGCGTACCAAACGATCCCATGATCGCCAGAACATCTTCCTGCTCAACCAGACGTCTGGTCTGCTCGAGGGTCCTCGGCGGCGAGTATTCGTCATCGAGGGAAATAAAGTTCACGCGGCGGCCGTTGATCCCCCCCTGTGCATTGATCATCTGAAAATAGGCGCTCTCGCTCCTGCCGATCGCGCCGGCAGACGAATACGGACCGCTGTAGGGCATCGTCTGGCCGATCATGATCTCGGTGTCGCTGACCCCGGGGCCGTATTTCTTTTCGGCGCTAGCCGAAAACATAAGCATTCCAACGCAAAGAGTGACTAGGGCCAAGAGAAGGATCGGTCTTCGGCTCATGGTTTCTCCTCCCTTTCCTGCGCGCCTCGACAAGTCGCGAGGACATCGGTTTTCGTGACTTCCGTGATGACGAATGGCGAACTCGTCGGTTGCGCCCCGATCGATTTGAGCCCGGCGGCGGCGAAGAGCCTGTCGTAGTGAGCGGCGGTGCGCTCGCGACCGCCCGGCCCCACAAGCATATGCAAGTCCATCATCATTATTTCTCGATGAGCGTCAGAGCACTCGGTCCGCTCCGGAAGCAGCCGTTCCACGACCAGGAGCCTGCTTTCCGGTCGCATCGCACGGCGGCAGTTCTCGAGGATGACAACGGCCCGGTCATCCTCCCAATCGTGGAGGATGCTCTTCAGGATGTAGGCGTCGCCGCCGTCCGGCACCGAGGCGAAGAAATCACCGGCGATGATCCGACACCGTTCCGCGACGCCGGCCTGCTCCAACCGACGTCCGACTGCTTCGACGCCCGTCTTGGTATCGAAGATAGCGCCCACTGCTTCGGGGACGGCTGCAAGAATGCTACTCAAAAGGGCTCCGTTGCCGCCGCCGACATCAACGATGTGGCGATACCGGGAGAAGTTATGCGATGCCAAAATGGCCACCGTCGATCGGCGCGTAAGATCCCCCATGTACGCGTCGAAGATGGCGGCCCGTTCGGGATGAAGGGCAAGATGCTGAAAAGAGCCGATACCGAAGAGATGCTCGAAAGCACTCCCTCCGGTGTGCACCGCGTGCCGCAATTCGCCCCACGTCCGCCAGGTCGTCTCGCCGCCGAGCATCAG
>JBAQGU010000246.1:0-3002 GCA_049287975.1 Roseiarcus sp. | reverse complement strand
ATATCGCGCCGCTCGCCAAGCCCCGCGCGACGTCGCCGCCCTCGGTCAGCGCGGCCGGCGTATCGACGAAAATGCGCGCGCGCCCCAGCGCCGCGTCGTCGACCTCGCGCATCTGCATGTTATACGCGCCGATCAGATCGACGTGCTGACCGGGGCGCAGCCAGCCGCCGGAGATCAGAGGCGCCTGCGCAAGCGTCGCGCAGGAGACGATGTCGGCCTCGCGAACCGCGTCTTGCAGGCTCTCGACCGCGCTCGCGGCGAATCCCGCCTCGGCGAGGCTCGCAGCCAGCTTGCGGGCGCCCTCGGCGCGATGGTTCCAGATCGCGACCCTCGCGATCGGGCGTTGGCTCGCATGCGCGCGCACTAGGAACGGCGCCAGCGCGCCGGCGCCGACGAGCAGCAACTCCCGGGCATCGTCGCGCGCGAGATAGCGGGCGGCGAGCGCCGAGGCGGCGGCGGTGCGCCAGAGCGTCAGCCGGGTTCCGTCGAGAATGGCGAGCGTTTCGCCGGTTTCCGCCGACTGCAGGACGTAGGTCCCGTGCACGGCGGCCAATCCGCGCGCACTGTTGCCGGGAAAGACGTTGACGATCTTCACGCCGATAAAATCGCCGCCGCCCGCGCCTTCGCTCCAGGCGGGCATGAGAAGATGCGTCGCCGCCGGCTCGAAGGCGCGCGGGATCGTGTAGTGATGTCGAGCGGGCGCCGTGAGGCCGCCGCGAAAGCCTTCGGCCAGCGCATCGATCAGAGCGGGAAAGTCGAGCTTCGCGTCGAGCTCGGAGGCGGAGAAAAATTGCAAGAACCGTCCCCTCACGCGCGGTTGGAAACGTTGAGCGGCCGCGCCAGCGCGGCCTTCGCGGCTTGCAGCTCGGCTCGCAAATTGTCGGCCTCGGCGCGACACATACGTGCGGCGCGACGGTGCCTGCCCTGGCCGAACCAGGTCGCTACGCCGCCTGCGACGACGCCGATCATGATCGCCACGGTCAGCACGACGAACATCCGCGCCTCAATCGAATAGGCGGGGGTTTCGCCGCTGGCGAGCGGATCGAACGATACCGTGACGTCATGCCGGTTGGCGAAGGCGAAAGCGAGAAACAGGATCGCGAACGGCGCGATGAGCAGGAGTTTCAGGAAGCGAAGCATCGGATCGACTGCGCCTTTCGTGCGGGAAGCGCGCCGACACTGCCCGATTTCGCGCGCTGCGCCAATGGCGAACCTCGGGGCGTCGCCCACGCGCCTTGCGCGATCCAGCTAAACCACGTGCGCCGGAGCGAGCGCGCAGGAATTATGGGGGTCGGTTTCGATCTGAAACGTCGCATGGCCGATGCGGTTGCGCGTTTTCAAAGTCTGGCAGAGTTCGATCAGAAAGGCGTCGCCGGGATGGCCTTTCGGCATCACCAAGTGCGCCGTCAACGCCGTTTCCGTGGTGCTCATTCCCCAGATGTGCAGATCATGAATCGCTTGTACGCCCGGCTGGCTCGTGAGGAAGGCGCCGACCTCGGCGGCGTCGATCCCCGGAGGCACCGCGTTCAGCGACATGACCGTGCTGTCGCGCAGCAAGCTCCATGTTCCCCAGACGATGATCGCGTTGATCGTGAGGCTCGCTACCGGATCGAGCCATAGCCAGCCGGTCATGAGGATCACGAGGCCCGCGACGACCACGCCAAGCGAAACGATGGCGTCGGCCGCCATATGCGTGAAAGCGCCCCGGATGTTGATGTCGCCCTCGCGGCCGGAGGCGAACAGCCACGCGCAGACGCCATTGATGACGATGCCCGCGGCGGCGACGATCATCACCGTCCCACCCGCGACGGGCTGGGGGTGGAAAAGCCGGCCGATCGCCTCCCAGCTCAGTCCGCCGATCACCACCAGCAGAAACACGGCGTTGAACAGAGCCGCGAGGATCGACGAACCACCCAATCCATAGGTGAATCGCAGCGTCGGCGCGCGCCTGACGAGAATGCTGGCGCCCCACGCGACGAGAAGTCCCAACACGTCGCTGAGGTTATGGCCAGCGTCCGCCAGCAGGGCGACGGAGTGCCCGATGAGGCCGAAAACGACTTCCAGCACCACAAAACCGGCATTGAGCGCGATGCCTATCGCGAACGCTCTGCCGAAGCTCGCGGGCGCGTGACTGTGGCCGCCAGGGCCGTGGTCATGGTCATGCCCATCGCGATGATCATGGCGGTCGTGATTGTGATCGTGGCTCATGAACCGCCGAAGGCCCCGCTACTCCCCCTTCGCGAGAAACCGCGCGAAGGCCTTCAATGTCGCGTCCGAGGCGTGGTGTTCCATGCCCTCGGCGTCGGCCTCGGCGGCCTCGAGCGGAACACCTACCGCCTGCAGGAGCTCGACCATCAGGCGATGCCGCGCGCGGACGCGCTCGGCGAGCGCCTGCCCGGCCTCGGTGAGGAAAATGCCGCGATAGGGCCGCGACGTCGCCAGCCCCTCCCGCTTCAGCCTGGCGATGCTCTTCAGCGCGGTCGGATGGGTCACGCCGAGCCGTTTGGCGACCTCCGTCGCGCGGGCCTCGCCGTGGACGGCCAGGAGATCGGCGATCAGCTCGACGTAGTCCTCGGTCAGCGTCGCCGATCGCGCCTGGCGCGCCTTGCCGAATCGACGCGCCTGGGTCGGCTCGGTCGGCATGTCCGCGACGATCGGCGCCGAATGGGCCTCGGCTTGTGACAAGCGCGCTCTCCTTTCACCCCGGAGCCGGACGTCGCCGGCTGCCGACGATTGGGACGCCGCGGCCGCCCCTGCCGCGGACGGCTCCGATTCCAGCCAGCTACTGTAGCAGACAATCGCGGCCGAGCGCCAGAAACCCCCGCACAGGTCGCCAATCGAGCCGACGCTCACAAGATTTACCGCTTGACACCAATTTAGCCATAGTTACATTGAGCGATTGTCAAATCATCCGAGGGCAGCGCTCGCTCGACACACCGCTCTCATCTTCACCGGGAGGGGCCGGAGGTGGGGCGCTAGGATAAGGCTAGCTAGGATAAGGG
>JBAQGU010000245.1:0-6491 GCA_049287975.1 Roseiarcus sp. | reverse complement strand
GGCCCCGGCTGTCATCCATCAGGCCATCGCCGCCGCCTATGCCGGCCGCGGCGTCGCACATTTGACGCTCCCGATGGACGTCATCAGCGCCAAGGCCGACGGCAGCGTTTCGAGCGTCGCGACGCTCAAGCCGCGACCCGAAATCATCGCCGGCGAAGCCGATATCGCCGAGATCGCTCGCCGTATCGACGAAGCCGGCAGGATCGTGATCATGTGCGGCGCCGGATGTCATGGCGCAGCCGAGGAATTGCGCGCGCTCTCCGATCGGCTCAAGGCGCCATTGATCCATTCCGTCAAGGGCAAAGACATCATGCCTTACGACGACCCGCGCTGGATGGGCGGCATCGGCATGATCGGAACGAAGCCGGTCTATCATGCCGTCATGCATTGCGATCTGTTTCTGATGCTCGGCGCCGACTATCCGTATTCCGTGTTCTTGCCGCCGAATGGCGCCGTCATCCAGGTCGACGAGCGGGCGCACGTGCTCGGCCGCCGTGCGCCGACTGAACTCGGCGTCATCGGCTCGGTGCAGCCGACAGTCAAAGCGTTGCTCGGTCGGGTGAAACCGAAGGGCGACAGCCAATTCTTCGATATCGTCACCGCCGGGCGCAAGCGCTGGGACGAGATGCTGGACAAGCAGTCCGATCCCGCGCGCAGCAAGGATCGCATTCATCCGCAGGCGGTGGCGCGCGCGGTGAGCGATCTCGCCGCGCGTGATGCCGTGTTCGTCATCGACACCGGGCTCAATACGCTCTGGTCGGGCAACTGGATCCGCCAGAGCGGCATGCAGCGGATCATCGGCTCCTTCAACAATGGCGCCGTCGGCGCCGCGCTTGGTCAGGCCAACGGCATCCAGGCGCTCGACCGTTCGCGCCAGGTCATCGCACTCTGCGGGGACGGCGGTTTCAACATGTTGATGTGCGAGTTCCTCACCGCCGTGCAGCATAAGCTGCCCGTGAAAGTCGTGGTTTATGACAACTCGGCCCTCGGACTGATCGTGCTGGAGGCCGAGTCGATCGGGTTGCCGGCCTGGAAAGAGGCCATAGACTTTCCCAATCCGGACTTTGTGGCGCTGGCGCGCGCCTGCGGCGGCGTGGGTTTCAAGGCGGAAAAGCCCGGCGAGTTGCGCAAGGCCATCAGCCAGGCGCTCGACTCCGACGGCCCGGCCATTGTCGATTGCGTGGTCGCGGCCGACGAATTGCCCAACGTCCCGCATCTCGACCTCGAGACAATGGGCAATTTCGCCAAGGCAAAGATCAAGGAAGCGATACTCGAAGTTACCGGCGGGTGACACGAGTAGCCGCCGCCGGCTACGCCGCGAAGATCGACGCCCCCCTGGTCGGCGCGGCCGGGAATGCAGGGGGGCGTTCAGCGATGAGCGTCCCTACCGCCCGCAACGAGGACATTCGAAAGGGCGAGGCGATCCTCACCGTGCGGGCGCTCACGTCGGAGCCGCGTTTCCGAAATGTCGATCTCGAGGTGCGCTCGTTCGAAGTGCTCGGAATTACAGGCATCGTCGGCTCGGGGCGCCATGAGGTGGTGCGATCGCTGATCGGGGAGCAGGACGCTCGAGGATCCGTCGAGATTGGCGGCAAACCGATCCAGCGCTCGTCGGTTGCGACGGTCGTGGGACGTCATCTCGGTCTTGTGCCGGAGGATCGTAAGCGCGACGGAATCATTCCCTATCGCTCGGTGAGCGACAACCTGAGCCTCCCCTGGCTGAAAAAGCTCTCGGCCGCCGGCATCGTGAGAAATTCGGCAGTTCGCGCGCGCGCGTCAGGGTTGATCGAACGCCTTCGTCTGATCTGCTCTTCGCCGTCGCAAGCCGTCGGCGAGTTGAGCGGCGGCAATCAACAGAAGGCCGTGCTAGGTCGGTGGCTCGGCTTCGATATGCCTGCCCTAGTGTTGGAATCGCCGACGGTCGGGGTCGACGTAGCCGGAAAAGAGGAAATTCGCCAAATCGTGCGGTCGCTCGCAGCCGATGGGACAGCCGTGCTGCTCTCCACTGATGATCAGTGGGAACTGGAGCACCTCACCGATCGGATCGTGGTGATGGTGAGAGGCGAATTGCGAAGGGAGTTTCACACGAGAACAATGAACCATGCCGACCTGCTATCTTCCCTTACCGGCATTGACGGCCCCTGAAGAAGAGCCAAGCCAATATTCGCGGCTTGGGCGACGGGATTACGGTGACGCCTTACTCAACCGCTGCTCGTTCGGATCCAGGCGGCGTCGCCTAAGCCGCGAAGATCGAGGCACCCTGGTCGGCGCGGCCGGCGGCGGCGCGGAAGGCGCTGAACAATTCGCGGCCGATCCCGACTTGCGAGGGTCCGAGATCGCAGCTCGCGCAAGATCGCGCCGCCCATTCCACGGGATCGACCAGCACTTCGAGTCGCCCGTTCGGCGCATCGACGCGAATGCGGTCGCCGTCGCGGATTTTTCCGATATCGCCGCCAGCGGCGGCTTCGGGCGTGACGTGGAGAGCGGCGGGGACCTTGCCGGAAGCGCCCGAGAGCCGCCCGTCCGTCACGAGGGCCACGCGATGGCCGCGATCCTGGGCGACGCCGAGCGGCGGCATCAGCTTGTGCAGTTCCGGCATTCCATTGGCCTTCGGCCCCTGGAACCGCACGACGGCGACGACGTCCTGGTATAATTCGCCCGCGCGGAACGCGGCGTGCAGTTCCTCCTGGTTGTGGAAGACGCGCGCGGGCGCCTCGATGACATGGCGTTCCGCCGCCACGGCGGAGGTCTTGATGACCGCGCGGCCGAGCGGCCCCTCCAGCACCCGGAGGCCGCCCGTGGCCTGGAACGGGCGTTCCACGCTCCGCAGCACGGTTTCGTCATGGCTCTCAGCCGCCGCCTCCCGCCAGACGATTCCGCCGTCCGGCGCGAGGATCGGCTCGGCGACATAGTCGGCGAGGCCCTCGCCCCAGACCGTCCGCGCGTCGGCGTGCAACAGCCCGTCGCCGAGCAGCGAGCGGATCAGCACCGGCATGCCGCCCGCCGCCTGGAAATGGTTCACGTCGGCCTTGCCGTTGGGGTAGATGCGCGTCAGCAGCGGCGTCGCCTCGGCCAGATCGGCGAAGTCGTCCCACTCGAGCGCGATCCCCGCCGCCGCCGCCATCGCGATCATATGGATCGTCAGGTTGGTCGAGCCGCCGGTCGCGTGCAGCCCGACAACGCCGTTGACGACGGCGCGCTCGTCGATGATATGCCCGATCGGCGCGAAGGAATTGCCTTTCGCGGTCAGCTCCAGCGCGCGCCTGGCGCCGAGCTCCGTCAGCGCATCGCGCAACGGCGTGTTCGGATTGACGAACGAAGCGCCGGGCAGATGCAGGCCCATGATCTCCATCAGCATCTGGTTGGTGTTCGCCGTCCCGTAGAACGTGCAGGTTCCCGGGCCGTGATACGCCTTGGCCTCGGCATCCAGCAGCTCGGCCCGCGTCGCCTTGCCCTCGGCGAACAACTGGCGAATCTTCGATTTGTCGTCGTTGGACAGGCCCGATGTCATCGGCCCGGCGGGCAGGAACACGGCGGGCAGGTGGCCGAACGAGAGCGCGCCGATCAACAAGCCCGGCACGATCTTGTCGCAGACCCCGAGATAGACCGCCGCATCGAACATCTGGTGTGAGAGCGCCACCGCCGTGGAAAGCGCGATGACGTCGCGCGAGAACAGCGACAGCTCCATGCCCGGCTCGCCCTGCGTGACCCCGTCGCACATCGCGGGCACGCCGCCGGCGACTTGCGCGGTCCCTCCGGCCGCCCGCACCGCGCGCTTGATCAGTTCGGGAAAGCGCTCGAGCGGCTGATGCGCCGAAAGCATGTCGTTGTAGGCCGTGACGATCGCCAGATTCGGCGCATCGCCGTCGCGCAGCGCGTGCTTGTCCTCGGGGCCGCAGGCGGCGAAGCCGTGCGCGAAATTGGCGCAGCCGAGCTTCTTGCGCGTCGGCCCCTTGCCGATCGTATGATCGATCCGGTCGAGATAGGGCCGCCGCCGATCGCGGCTGCGCTTGACGATGCGTTCGGTGACTTCGCCGACGCGGGCGTGGAGGGAAGTCGTCATGGCTAAGGCCTTTCCAAGGATCGGGCGTCGAAACCGCCTTGTAGCCCGCTTCCGTGCTCGGACAAAGACGGGAGGGCGCCTGAGTTGAGGACGAGCCGTGCAAGTCCGGCGCCGCGTCTCTGTCAACCGCTCGCGCGCTTTCGCCCCATCACGCGTTCTACTTCGCGCCAAAGCACGCGGCGGGCTCATGCGACCGGCGCGAGGCGCCGAGCACGAAACTACCCAACGGGTCGGGCAATCGGCGGAACCGAAAGACGTTACCGGTTCGGATTTGGGGGGTAACAATGATAGCCGAGAGGGCTAGCCGATGGAGTCCGGCCCCAGACCGCGTCCGCGTCGAAGGGAGCGCAATTGTTGGCGTTGCGCACCACGGCGATCCTTCTGCCGTTGGAGTCGATCACGGTGTAGACGCCGGAGATGCCAGCCATATCGGAACCGGTTGGGAAGTCAGGGTAAGCGTGGGCATAGCCAAGCGACCAAGCGGCGATCAGCGCGACGCCTGCGATCTCGAGACTTTTCATGGCGACCTCTTTGCGTGCCCCCGCCGTCATATAAGCGCCTGCCGAGCGGACTTCTACCTGGAGGGCGGGGTCGGCGACTGCGTCTACAGCGCCACCTTGTACGTCGCCTCCGTCTTCGCCGCGATGTCGGCCGGGGTCACGCCGGGCGCGAGTTCGGTCAGGGCCATCCCTGCCTTGCCGTGTTTGTCGATCGTGAAGACACCGAGATCGGTGATCACGAGATCGACGACGCGCGCGCCGGTGAGCGGCAGGTTGCAATGGTGCAGCAGCTTGGGGCCATCCTTGGCCGCGTGCTCCATCACGACGACGATGCGCTTGACGCCTGCGACGAGGTCCATCGCCCCGCCCATGCCCTTGACCATCTTGCCGGGAATCATCCAGTTGGCGAGATCGCCGCCCTCGGAAACCTGCATCGCGCCGAGAATGGCCAGATCGATATGGCCGCCGCGGATCATGGCGAAGGAATCGGAACTGGAGAAGTAGCTCGTCGTCGGCAATTCCGTCACCGTCTGCTTGCCGGCGTTGATCAGGTCGGGGTCCTCTTCGCCTTCGTAAGGGAACGGCCCCATTCCGAGCATGCCGTTCTCACTCTGCAGCTGCACGTGCATGCCTTCGGGGATGTAGTTGGAGACCAGCGTCGGGATGCCGATCCCGAGGTTGACATAAAATCCATCGTGCAGCTCCTTGGCGGCGCGCTCGGCCATCTGGTCGCGTGTCCAGGGCATGGGATTCTCCTCGTGTCAGGCGCGCTTGCGAACGGTGCGCTGCTCGATGCGCTTCGGGCCATCGGGAACATGGACGATGCGTTTGATGAAAACGCCCGGGGTCATGATCGCGTCGGCGTCGATCTCGCCGGGCTCGACCAGATGCTCGACCTCGGCGATGGTGATCTTGCCGGCTGTCGCCATCATCGGATTGAAGTTGCGCGCGGTCTTACGGTAGACGAGGTTCCCCTCGGTATCGCCCTTCCAGGCGTGGATCAGCGAGACGTCGGCGACGAGGCCGCGCTCCATCACATAGGTCTCGCCGTCGAACTCGCGCAAGTCCTTGCCATCGGCGACGATCGTGCCGACGCCGGTGCGCGTGTAGAAGGCGGGAATTCCCGCCCCGCCGGCGCGGATGCGCTCGGCCAGGGTGCCCTGCGGATTGAACTCGAGCTCGAGCTGGCCCGAGAGGTAGAGCTGAGCGAATGTCTTGTTCTCGCCGACATAGCTCGAGATCATCTTCTTGATCTGCCCGCTCTCCAGCAGCACGCCCAGACCCGCGCCATCGACGCCCGCGTTGTTGGAGATGACCGTCAAGTTGTTGACGCCGGTCTGCCGCACCGCCTCGATCAGCGTCTCCGGAATGCCGCACAGACCGAACCCACCGGACATCACGATCATGCCGTCCTTCATCACGCCGGCGAGCGCGGCGGTGGCGTTGGGGTAGACCTTGTTCATCGGGCGTCCTCTTCGATAGGCAACTACCTATCCGCCTCGCGCGAGATCGGCAAGGCCGAGGGAGCGCGGCGACATCGTCAGGGCCGCAGAACGATCGAACGCCAGTTCCCGCGTCAGATCAGTCGAAGCGATCGCGCGCGTTTGCAAATGTCTCACGCAGCATTGGAATTGCGTTTCCACGTAAAACACGTATGTAGAGGCCGCAACGGAGAGGGGCGGATGAAAACTTACACTTCGCTAGACCTCCAGCAGCGTACGGGCGATATCCAGCGCGCTGCTGTCGCTGAACCCGTTCTGATTACGAGCCATGGACGTCCGAGAATGGTCATCTCGTCGGTTGAAGAATTTATCCGCCTCAAGCAGGCGAGCGGTGAGCCTGTTCCGAAAGATGTGATCCGCGAGCGCAAGGCTGCCGTTCGGCGAGGGCTGCCGGAAGATCCGTTGGGATACGACGCTACCGATATC
>JBAQGU010000244.1:0-6358 GCA_049287975.1 Roseiarcus sp. | reverse complement strand
CCTCGCGCCGGACGATCAGATGCCAGCATCGCGCTCGCTCTTCCTTGCCGTCCCAGACCCAGATCCGGCGGGTCGTGATGTCAACCCGCAGCTGTCCGCGCGTGCAGTCGCGCAGGATGCAGCGCGTCCAGTCCTCGGGAGGGATGCCCTCGGCCAGTTTCTCGACGGTGATGGACGCCGTTGCGGGCTTCGGCTTCTTCGACGGACGCCCGCGGCCCGGCTTGGAGGCGGGAACATGGAGTCCAGGCTCCTTCGTCCAGACGTGTTGGTTGCGATGCACGTCGGCGACGAAAGTCTCGTTCTCGTCGTCCAATCGCCTCAGAAAGTCCGGCTCCTTGCCATAACCGCCGTCGACGCCCACCCACGCAAACCGAATTCCCCGGGCGCGCGCCCGGCGCACGATGTCGAGCGCGAGTTCGCTCTTGGACATTTTCTCGCGCGCGGCCTCGGGAATCCCCGCCCGCTCGCAGCGCGCCGGGTCCTCGATCCAGCGCTCCGGCAAATAGAGCCGCGCATCGATCGGCGTGTGGCGCTCGCCATCGGTCAGCACCCCGAACACCGCGACCTGACAATTGTCGACCTTGCCCAGCCGCCCCGTCCACTGCCGGGCCACGCCGACCGAACGATCGCCCTGCTTGGGAAAGCTGCTCTCGTCGATGATCAGCGCGCTCGTCGGCTTGCCGCCCAGAAGACGATCCGCGTCCTGGCCGATCTGCGCCACCACCGGCTCGTGGTCCCACGGCGAGCAGCTGATGAAATGCTGAAACTGCTGCAGGCAGCCGCCCTCAACCACCGCGGCCATCGACTCGAACTTGCAATCCTCGGCTTGCGCCAGTCCGCGCAGGTATCGGCGCGCCACCGCGACGTTGTGCCGCGTACGGGTGCGAAAGAAATGGCCATGGCGGTCGAGCAACATCTCGAACGCCACCGCGATTCTCTCCACCACCGATCCGGTCAGCCATCATCCAAGCATACGGTTACCTGACGAACCGCAAGCTTCAATTCGCCCTCCAAGTCACGAATCAATTGTCAGATAAGGGAATCAACACGGGCGATCCGCGTCAAGAGCAAAGGCGCGTGTCGTCGCAGCGAACCGGACAATCGGCGATTTTGGTCCAGGCGCAGGAAATGTGATTTTGTCAAACTAAATACCATTGTGTTAATGTGATTCATCGAACATATTTGGGACAACCGAGAACACCAGGTTTGGTGCATCTTGGCCGCACCAAACTTTTCGAGTCGCCAAGGCGAAGCGGGAAGCTCGCGGCGATGGCGATGTCGGCGAAGCCGGACATAGCGCGGCCCTCAATGACGGAGAGCGCTCGAGCACGCATGCCTACAGCGTGTCGCGTATCGGCCCGACAGCGTTCAAGTCGCTGCTTTGTTCCGCCGGTTTGGAGCATATCTCGCCAAATCCAGCCGCACATCCGTGGCGAAGATGACCAGCGAACCCGTGACCAGGCAGGTCGCGAGGAAAAATAGCATCCCCGCGCCGTATAAATGTTCGATCCCGAAAAAGGCGCCGACGAACAACAGGGCCAACAGCGCCAGCGTGCTGACGCCGCCGCCAAGGGCGAGATAAATCGAATTACTGAGCCTATCAGCCCGTTTGTAGAGGCGATCCAGATCCTTGTCGCGCTTGGAGCCGGCGACCGGGATTTCGTCGGAAGGGGTCAAATCGTCGAGTCTCGCCAGCACAGAATTGAGTCGATTCAGTACGACTGACAGCAGCGCGGCTACGGCGCCGAGGAAAAAAGACGGACCCGTCGCGACAGAAAACACATGCGCAAGGCCTTCCGCATTCTTTATGAACTCCATCTGCTCAACTCCGCCGCGGTGTATGGGGCTTCGGCGTCTGTCGACCCCTTCGGCGCGCGCCCGACACTGAATTGGCCCATTTGGACTGGATAGTCACCAAACACGTAAGCCTTTTGAAGGCGGTTGCCTGGACCTTGGCGACGGCGCGATGGCCACCCTCCCACCCTCACGGCGGCGCCGGCATCTCCTCCGTCGGCGCAGGCTTTACCGGAATCGGCCCCGCTGGGGTCACGGCGGCCTTGTCGAATCGCGGCTTCAGGGCGCCGGTCACGCGCTCGGTCTCCGAGGTCCAGCCGGGCGGGGCTGCGACAGTCGGGCCGGTTCCCGGGCCGGGAACCATGTGCACGATGTGGTAACCACGCTTCTTCAATTCGCGCAGGAACATCGGCATCATCGCGGCGGTCCAGGGACGGTTGTCATGGAACAGCAGCATGCCGCGCTTGGGCTTTTCCAACCGGCCCAGGATCAGCTTCAGCTCCTGCTCGGGCGTCATCCGGACCCAGTCCGACGCCCAGAGATCGACCCCGAAAATCCCGACGTTGTTGGCGGCGAACCAGCTGCGCAAATCGGCGGTGTCGGCGAAGCCGGGGAAGCGGAAGAACGGCGTGTGCAGCTTGACCTGCGAAAGATCGGTCGGCTCCCCATCCGGGAACCGCGCGCCGTACGCTGCCCGCTCGACCGCGAGCATGCCCTTGAAAATGTCGGCGCGGGCCTGAGCCTCCCCCATGAACCGCAAGGTCGGCTGCGGATGGGTGAAGGTGTGGTGCGCGAGCGTGTGGCCTTCGGCGAGTTCGCGCCGCACGAGTTCGGGCAATTCCTCGACTTTGCGGCCGATCAGAAAGAACGTCGCGCGCACGCATTCCTCCGCGAGCGCGTCGAGCACCTTCTGCGTGGATTCCGCGTCCGGGCCGTCATCGAAGGTGAGGATGACTTCGTGGTCGGCGAGCGGGATCGTCTTGTCGTAGGTCTTCAGGCCGACCTGCAGCCCGCCTTCGGTGCCGACGGCGACGACGCGCGAGGTGCCGAGTTTGTCCGGGCCGCACTCGGCGGCCGCGGCGGCGCCGACGCCGAGCAGCACGATAAGGGCGGCGACATATGAGCGCATCGGCTGGGCCTTTTCGAGTGCGGGCGTTTCCCGGCGGCTTCCTCGCTCGCCGAGGGCGGCGCGGTCAAGCGCGCGAATTTAACGGATCATTACGCCGCCTACCCTATTTTGCGCGCGTTGGTTTAAAGATATGGTTGGATATGTCGTCTCGCCACTCCCTCTCTAGTCTCGGCCTCGTCGCGGCGTTCGCCGCGTTCCTGGCAGGCTGCTCCGGCGGCGTCACCGAAAATGTCGAACGGCAGGCCGAATTCGACCTCAATCTAACCAAGCCAAGGGACTATCCGATCCAGGGGATCGACGTCTCGAAATATCAGGGGAATATCGACTGGGACGCGGTGAAGAACAGCGGCGTCAAGTTCGTCTGGATCAAGGCCACCGAGGGCGGCGATCGTGCCGACGAGCGCTTCGAGGCCAATTGGGCCGGCGCCAAACAGGTCGGCATTGCTCGCGGCGCATATCACTTCGTTTATTGGTGCCGAGCGCCGATGGATGAAGTGACCTGGTTCGAACAGCATGTGCCGATCGAGGCCGATTCCCTGCCCCCGGTGCTCGACGTCGAGTCGGACTCCGAATCGAAAACCTGCCATCGCCATCTCGAGCAGCAACAAACCATCGCGGACATGAAGCTGATGCTGGAGGAGATGGAGCGCCATTTCGGCAAGCGGCCGGTCATCTATACCTCGGTCGATTTCTATGAGGCGATCCTCTCCGACGGCGCCTTCTCCGATTACTCGATGTGGGTGCGCTCGACCAAGCACCACCCCTCCGTGCGCTACGGCTCGCGCCCGTGGAAATTCTGGCAATACCAGGCCGACGGATCGGCGCCGGGCATCGTCGGCCACGTCGATCGCAACGTGTTCTACGGCACGCCCGAGCAGTGGCAGGCGTTCCTGAACTCGAAATAGGCGGGGGCGAAACGCGCCGGAACTGGCCTTTCCTGCGGACCCCGTTGGCGCTAGCCTACAATGGATCGCAAGCCGCCGCGGCGAGAATGCAGAGGAGACCACCGATGTCGAAATTCGTCATCGAACCCCACTTCCGGTTACAGGAATGGGTGGCCGAGGAAAAGGGATATTACCAACAGGAAGGCCTCGACTACGAGTTCCGAGAGTTGGTCCGCTCGAGCGGCGGCGCCCACCACGATACCGCCGGCAAAGCTTCGGGCGCCTTTCAGAGCATCGAGAAAGGTCGAGAGTCGAACGTCACCTGCGCCTGTCACTGGACGGTGAACGTCGCGGCTTCGCGGGGCCACACCAAGCTCTACGCCGACGCCTATTCCGTGGCGCCGTCGGGAATCTTCGTCGCGGCGGATTCGTCTATTCGCACCCCCTCGGATCTCGCGGGAGTGCCCATTTCGGTCGGCTTCCAGTCGGGCAGCCATTACGCGACGCTCCAGGCGTTGGAGCCGTATATGGCCAAAGATCAGATCAATCTGTCGTTTTCCGAAGGCATGCTCTTCGCGCGCATGGACGCCTTCCTCGCTGGCGCGACGCCTGCGGCGACCTTGTTCAACGGTCCCTATTACTTCGCCGAGCAACTGGGTTTCCGGAAAATCATCGACACCACGTTTATGGTCGCAGCGATGATAAACGGCACGCCCGAAATGACCGAGGTCGGAAAGTTTTTCCGCGCGCTACGCAGCGCCCAGCGCGACATCGACGTTCGCCCCGAACTCTACACCCACTATTATCGTCGCGAATTCCCAGAGCGTTTCCATGCGCGAATGGACCCGCGCCGTTGGGGTCCCGGCGAACGCATCGTGTTCGAGCCCTACACGAAGGCGGTATTTCAACAGTCGTTCGAATGGATCGCCGGGCACGAGATATTCGAAGCCGATGCGATGGGTCCAGGCAAATACGAGGAGGCGGTCGTCTCCGGTTCCACCGTCGCCTGAATTTCGGTGGCGACGCGCAGCGCCGACGGCCGAATGCCCAACAGGCGACCTCAGTCGCACGTGACAGCGAGGTCAGTTTTGCGCTGGTCTCCGCTCGCCGGCCACAGCCGAAACCCCGAAGTTTGACGATCCAATCGCTCGACCTGCCCCTTCGGCGGGCCGGAGCGATCAGCCGCCGCTCGCCGATCTCATAGCCGCTTCAAAAACCCCGCCAGCCGCAGCAGCCCATCAGGCCAAGGGCCATGACCGCTCTCGGCGTCGATGCGTCCCGCTTCGCCCGCATCGACAAATGTGGAGCCCCAAGCCTCCGCGAGCTCGCGCGAATGCTCCGCTGACGCCCACGGGTCGGTGCGGCTGGCGACTAGCAAGCTCGGCCAGGGTAATCGCGCACGCGGCGTCGCGGGCCAAGGCTCCGCGACGATAGTGAGCAGCGCGGCGTCGGAGGGAGGCGCGACGAGAAAGGCGCCGCGTACGTCGAGGCTCCTGAGGCGCGAGGCCGCGTGCGAGACCGCGAGCGCTCCGACGGAATGGGCGATGAAGACGATCGGACGGCCCGCGCTCGACGCCGATCGCGCGATCGCCTCGACCCAGGCGTCGTAATCCTCGACGCCGGGGGCGAACGCAATGGAGCGCGCGGTGGAGAGCCTGGCCGCCCAGCGCGCCTGCCAATGATCGGACGGAGCGCCGCTTAGATCGGGCGCAAAAAGGAGGTCGAGTTCGCTGGCGCGCATGCCGCCGATCTAACGGACGCGGGCGTTCGCCGCAAACGCGGGCCTGCGGCGCTCAGGACAGGATCGCGCGCCTGCGTGCCAAGCTCTCCGCCGGCCACAGTTTTTTCGAGTCGTAATAGGCCTCGAACGCCGGGACGCCTTCGGGCAACGAAACCCACGGAACTTTCGAGCGCGTGTAGATATGAACGTCCGGCCTCATCGCGTGGGGATCGTCGAGCGTGCCGACGCGCACGAAGCGGAGCTTGGCCACGCCGCCATATTCGCTCCAGACCGCGATCTGACAATCCTCACATCGAAAGATGCGGTGCGACTGACCGCTGTCCGTCGGGACCGACAGCGACGCGGGCGCGCGCCCGTGCAATTCGATGCGATCCGTCTCGATCAGCGCATTCAGCACGAAAGCGCTGCCCGTCTCGCGCTGGCAGCGCAGACAGTGGCAGCAATGCACGAACATCGGCGGCGACGCCAGCTCATAGCGCACCCTCCCGCAAGCGCATCCTCCTTCGATCGCCATGGCGTTCCTCCGATTTTGCCGCCGATCCCGCGCCGGACGCGCTCCGCCCGCTACGCGGGCAGTTGTGCGGCGGCTTCGGCCAGCGTGCTCGGGCCGCCACGCTCCCTATTCATCATCAACCCGCGCGTGTGGAAGGCGGCGAGCGTCGCGCGATGTCCGATGGACACGATCGTCGTGCGCGGCAATTCCCGCGCAATCGCCCGGTAGACCGCCGCTTCGCTCGCCTCGTCGAGCGCCGATGTCGCCTCGTCGAGGAAGAGCCAGTCCGGCTTGGCGATCAGCGCGCGGGCGATGGC
>JBAQGU010000243.1:0-4979 GCA_049287975.1 Roseiarcus sp. | reverse complement strand
AGGCTCGCGGGCGCGGCCGCGCGTGGCGAAGCGCCGCGATACGACATCGTCGTGATGGACATCAAGATGCCTGGGCTCGACGGTTACGAGGCCGCGCGCGCGATTCGCCGCCTCGAGCGCGAGATCGGCGCGCCTCGCCTCGGCATCCTTGCGCTGACCGCAAACGCGATGCCCGAGGATCGCCGGGCGAGCTTGGCCGCCGGGATCGACGAATTTCTCGCAAAACCGTTCGATCAGGCGCGTTTTGCCGAAGCTATCGAGCGGACGCTGGCGGCGACCATCGGCGCGCCCGCCGTCCCGCTCGGCGGCATCGTAGTTTCGTCGTCATAATTCCTTGCGGTGGAGGTGGTCTGACGGCAGACTTGCGAGATGGAATCGGGGGCATCGATGGCGCGCGATCAAGGCAACCGCACACGAGTGGGCGCGCTCGGCCCCGTCCCACGGTCTGTGCTCGAGCGGCCCGACCGGAGCGAGCCCGGGATGCTGGCGTCGGCGGGGACGCTGGAGGTTCGCCTCGCGACCACGAGATGCGAGCTTCACGGCGCACAGAAATTGCGCTATCGCGTTTTCTTCGAGGAGGGCGGCGCCGTCGCAGACCCGGCCGCCCGGCTCATCGGGCGCGACATCTGCCGTTTCGACCGTGTCTGCGACCATTTGATCGTCGTCGATAATTCTGTAGCGAGGATCGACGGTTCGCCGACGGTCGTGGGCGCCTGTCGCTTGCTGCGGCAGGCGGTCGCCGAGGCGAATTTTGGCTTCTACAGCGCCCAGGAGTTTCAAGTCGGATCGCTGATCGCCCGCAATCCCGGCCGGCGCTTCCTGGAACTCGGCCGTTCCTGCGTCGCGCGGGGTTATCGCGGCAAACGGACGATCGAACTGCTCTGGCGCGGCATCTGGGACTACGCGTCGCGGGACGGCGTGGACGCGATGTTCGGATGCGCGAGCTTTCCGGGCGTGGACGCGAATGCGCACGCCGTTACGATGCGGTTTCTTCGCGGCGAGGACAAAAACGAGGCGCTTTGGAGGGTGGACGCGGTCGCCTCTCACGCCGTCGCGGACGCCCCGAGCGGGCAAGCGCCACTTGCGCCGCGCGAGGCCTTGCGAGCGATGCCGCCGCTGATCAAAGGTTATTGGCGGCTCGGCGCCAAGTTCAGCAGCGAGGCCGTCGTCGATCGCAGGTTCGGCACGACCGATTTATTCGTCGTGCTGCCGATCGAGGACATCAAATCGCGCTACCTCGCCTATTTCGCCCCCGAACGTGAATCCGCGCCGCTCGCGGCCTGAACGGGATTTTCAAACGCGCGAAAATGCTCTATCGATGGAGCGCCGCGTAGGTCGCGATGCACCCGTAGCTCAGCTGGATAGAGCGCTGCCCTCCGAAGGCAGAGGTCAGGGGTTCGAATCCCTTCGGGTGCGCCAACGATTTCAATAAGTTAGCATGAAAACGGATGCGGGGAGAAACGGCCTAGCAAGCACATAGCTAGCACAAACTCGCTGCTGACCGCCGGGCCGGGACACTAACCCCCGCTAACACGAGCGCCCCTTGTCGCCCGCCCGACCGTCGCGTGTCTATCCTAAGACACCCGCGAAGCTACCGGTGGAGGAACGCCATGGCACAATCAACGCTCATTGAAAATACTGCCAATTCAAAAGTAGATCTGTTGATATTACGCGGAGTAGTTGCGTATTTGCTGGCCCAGCACGTGACGACTGAGGACGCGCTTGCGATGGAAAAAATACTCTCTTCTATTGCATCCGATTTGGGGAATTACCGCGATCATTTTCAACTGATGAGTCAGCACGCGGCAGATCGAGAAACGGAGAGAATTCGCGAGCGAGGGCGGATGTTTTTAGAGTCTGTTCGTGCCTTTTATTCGTAGTGTCCGCGGCGGCTATGGCCTCTTCCAGGACCAACTCTTCGTCGGTTTCCATTAACCACCGTAAGAAGCCGCCAATGAGACGGCGTATAGGCCCGATTCGACAGTTGAGTTCGGCAGAGTTGTCGCTTGACATGGCGTGCGCCCGCATTTCGTGATGAAGTGGCGATGGCGCGCGCTATTTTGCGATCCGCGCGGGGTTGCCGCCCCGTTGATCGCGTTGAGAGATAACCCTGATCCGTCCTTCGCGCTAGGGGGATCTCCCCCAGCGCGCGAGTTGCCCTTTTATCCGGCCACCGAGTCCGGGTGCCCAGTGGCAACGAAACCCCCTGCGGGTAAGTTTGAAATCGAGCCGCGAGGGGCGCTATATTCTTACCATGTCCAGTCGACATCTTCATCCGCTTGCCTGTCGGGTCCCTCGCGCTCTGCGGACCAGGGTTGTCTGGGCCGCCGCCGGTCGCAAGATGAGCATTTCCGCGTTCATAAAGGAGGCTCTTCTCTTGCGGCTAGGCAGCGTGGACCCCGGCGTAGACCCATCGCCGGTTTCTCCCGCTAACCGGCCACATGAATCTGTCGTCGCCGGCATTGAACCCAAGCCCGCTTGGTCTCAGCTGCTTGCCAGGCCAGGGCGGGCGGCGACGCGGGCCGCTCGCCCACTTTCGCCGGAACAACGCGGGCCGCGCCCTCAGATCGCACCAACGCCAAGGGGTTGAGGGTCGGATCGGCGAACGCCGCGCGGCTAACAGAGAAGGTCGCCACAACCGACGCGCGGCAACTACACGCGAGGCTAGCGGGGGGCAGTTCGCGCCCCTCTTTAAATCGGCACGGCTCGCTCAGGTCGTTTCTCATCCCGATGAAAGGCGATCATCCCGAGAAAGGCGATGGGTCGCGAAGTCGCCTCAAAGAGTTCCAACCCGATCGGGCGGCCGGAATCGCCCTTCAGCGCTCAGGCGAGTTTGCGTGGGGCGTTGGGACGCGACGCCTTCCCCAAGAGTTCCACCCAAGGGTCGCCGCCCCGAAAAATTTTTGGAAAGTGCTTTCACCGCGAGCTGCGGAAAATGACATGAGGGTGGGCCATGGCGAGGCGATCGCTGGAGGGTTGGCTCTACCTCGCGGTCGCGAAAGCGAAGTCGGGCACCGTGTCCGGCCGGCTCATGACCGGATGCTGATGGCCCTCGGTAAGGTCTTTGACCCGGTTGACGATGTAGTAGTCCAAGCCCGAGACGGTGATGGTCCCCCGGTGCTCAATGTCCGCCTTGCCCCCGATGCCCTCGATCAGCGCGAGCGAGAACGCGCCATGTCCCCAGGCCGGGGATTCCTGCGAGAGCTCCGCGCCTTGCGAGGCGGCGAAGGTGATCAGGCCGTTCTCGGTCTTGGAGAAGTCGTTGACGAGGCTCGCGACGTCGACGCCCGCCGGGCCGAGGCCGCGCGCCGCGACGACCCGATTGGCGTGGCAGGTATCGAGGAACAGCACCGCCTTGCCGGCGATGGCGCTCATGTCGCGGCGGATGTCCTCTTGGCTGACCGCGGTCGCGCCCAGACGTTTCGGCACGGCGTCCGCGGACAGGAACCAGTAGCGGCCCTTCTCGTCGGTGAGGCCGTGACCGGCGATCAGCACCATGCCGATGTCGCGGCTCGTCACCGCCGCGTCGAGCCATTCGAGCGCATCGAGCACGTTCGCGCGGCTCGCGTCTTTATCGACCAGCGTGCGGACCTCCACGTCGGAATAGAGGCCGCCCTTCTGGCGTTTCAGCGCCTCGGCGAAGCCACGCGCGTCCGCGGCGGGGTAGGTCAGGCGCAGCGTCTCGTCGGCATAGTCGCCGACGCCGATCGCGACGGCATAGAGCTTCGGTTTGAGAACCGCGGCCGGCGGCGCGCCGCTGTAGCTCAGCCGCACCCGCGCCGCGTCGCTGACGAGTTCGCCCGCTCGCGCGATCACCGAGATTTCGACGTCGCGCGGCGGGACGGGGATTGTGAGCTTGCGTGTGGGGCCGTTCTGCCCGGGCGCGACGCCGCGCGCCTCGATCGGGCGGCCATCGATCAGCGCGTCCACGCGATCGACGGTGAGGCCCGAGGGCGAGCGGAGGCCGACCGCGACTTCGACCGTATCGCCGGAAAAGCTCGCGCCCGTTTGCGGCGAGACGATCGTCACGACCGGCGGAAGCACCGCCTCGATTGGCGTCGTCTCCTGCCTGCGCTTGGCCGTCTCGTTGGCCTGCCGGATCGCCTCCGCCTCGTCGCGGGTCTTCAATACCAGTTTGACGATGTCGGGCCGGTTGAAGCGCGCGGAGAAGCGCGACGCGGGAAAGAAATCCGCGAGCTGATCCCAACCGCGATTGATATGCCACCCGATCAGATCCTCGCCGCCAACCGAGGCCATGTAATAACCGGTCGGCGTCCAGGCGACCCATTCGCGCGTCGGTGTCTCGATGAACAAGGCGAGCAGTTCCTTCCCGTCCGACCAGCGCAGCCAGCGGATCGTACCGTCGCCATAAGCGACCGCGAGCACCTCGCCGTCGGCGCTGAAATCAACGCCCCAGGCGATGCCCGGGCCGGGCTGTTCCCATCGCTGTTTGCCGGCGACGTCGAACGTGCGCAACCAATAGTCGGTGCCGAGCACGAAGCCCTGCTGGTCCGGCCGAATCGCCAGAGACTCCGACGTCTCATGCTGCTCGAGCGCGATCGGCGCGCCGCGGAATTTCGGCGCTTCGTTGTCCTGCCAGTCGGACGTCGGCAGCCCGACGATCGACGGCGGCTTCAACGCCGCCGGCCGTGAGGGCGAGTCGCCGAGTGAGCCCGCGAGCAGGTCAAACAGGACCGGGCTCGCTTCGCGGGGGCCTCCCAGTCCGAAGCGCACCATCGCCGCGTCCGCGGACAATGTAAGCGCGTCGCCGAGTTTGTCTCGCATGTCCGCCGTGCGCGGCCCCTCTAGCGTGATAGCCTTACCGTCCGACCTCAGCAGCCCGAAGGTCGGGTCCATCGCGGAGAAAGCGAACCGATCGCCACAGCGTTGGATGTCCGAGATCGAGTCGGACGCAACGGGAATGTCTGCGCCGAGACGCCGCCCGTCGCGCCCGAAGCGGCGGATGAAACCCCGCAACT
>JBAQGU010000242.1:0-1596 GCA_049287975.1 Roseiarcus sp. | reverse complement strand
CAGCTACCGGGTCACGCTCGTGACAAACTGGCGCATGTCGGCAATGAAGGCTGATTGTTCTTCCTGAAACGGCCAGTGTCCGCTGCTCTCGTAGTACGTCAATGTGGCGCCAGGGATGTTCTTGGCGATCCGCTCATTGTCGCCGAACCGCCAAAAATCGCCGGCGCCGTACTGGACCGCCGTTGGAACCTTCAGATTTGGCAATCTCGAAACAAAGTCGTAGCCGCCGAGAATCTCGGCGCCCCGATTGAACCCGGCAGCCGAGTAGGTAGTCCGGCTATCGACATCGGCCAGAACGCCCGCGGGAGGAGAGGCATTATAGTAGTAGAGCGGAACCGCGGCGGTCCAATTCGACCGGAACTCCTGATCGGTCGCGTTGGCGGCCGGCCCCGCGAGAATCCGGGCCAATGCGTCAGCCTGCGCTTGCGTTCCTCCCAACGGATTGCGCTGGCCCGACATGAGATCGGGCGCGGTGCACGTGAATGCCAGCCCTGCGAGCCGGTTGGGGAATCGAAACGCGAAGTCGAACGCGACGAAGCCGCCATAGGAGTGGCCGACCAGAACGAATTTATCGAAGCCGAGCGCGGTGGCCAGGGCGTCGCAGTCCGAACTCAGGCGCTCCAGCGTGATTTCGCTGAAGTTTGTCGGCCGATCCGACTTGCCGTGTCCCAGATGATCGTAATAGACGACCTGTGCGGCATCGGCCAGGGGATCGACGAAAGGGCGGAAATACTGGTGGTCGAACCCGAGGCCGCCGTGCATGAAAATGACAGGCATGCCACGGCCAAGCGTCGCATAGTATAGCTTATGCCCGTTCGCCGTCGCAAAGCCGGACGACTCCGTGACCGCGGCCGCTGCGAAATCGCTCTGAGGCGTCGAATACGTCGCGGCAGCGGCGGCGCCCGTCGACAGAAATCCCCGTCGCGTCATTTTCATATCCCGACCTCTATAAAGGGTTGGACGATTTAACCGAGACGGCGCTGCGGCGGCAAATGACGCTCGGTAGAGCGGACGGCGCTCTCCGTCATTGCGAGCGCAGCGAAGCAATCCATCCCTCCACGAGACAGTCCCTCGACGCATTCGCAATACCCTCGTGTAGTCCCGCGCCTCAACAACTCGCGGGCGCCAGGGATAAGGCGCGGGGCGAATCTCCGGATGAACGGCGGCTGAACCCTGGATTGTCCGCTAACGAGAAACAGAGGGCACAGCGTTTGGGGAAGCCCGCTTTGTCATACCCGCGAAAGCGGGTATCCAGCGGGACGCGACGCGGCGGCGCAAGGCTTGCGGGTTGGCGGGAGTAGCAAGCAGCCGAAATTACGTCAGCGTCGTGGGGATCCTGGATGCGCGCGTTCGCGGGCATGACACGAGGGAAACGCCCCATCCAGGCTCCGGTTGTTTAGTCCAAGGGGACCGGCCGCAGGCCGGTACGAACTCGCAATGACGGCTCGAGCGCCATGGGTCTTGTCGATTCACAAATTGTTGACCGTCGCCGCGAGTGAAGTTGTTAGCTAACTAGACCAACGCCCGTGCAAGTCCTCATGCAAGTCACCATCCATGCCGCGAAGACCCACTTGTCCAAGCTCATCCAGGCCGCGC
>JBAQGU010000241.1:0-2024 GCA_049287975.1 Roseiarcus sp. | reverse complement strand
TCGGTGTGGCGCCGAGATTGCCGTCGGTTCGCATCTTGCCGTCGCGGTGATAGCTCTGGAACGGGCATATCGGCGCGTTCACCGGGATATGGTTGAAGTTGATCCCGAGCCGGTAGCGCTGCGTGTCGCCATAGGAGAATAGCCGGCCCTGTAGCACCTTGTCCGGCGAGAAACTGATACCCGGCACAACATTGGCCGGCGAGAAGGCGACCTGCTCGACCTCCGCAAAGTAGTTGTCAGGATAGCGGTTGAACTCCATGACCCCGACCTCGATCAGCGGATAATCGGCCTTCGGCCACACCTTCGTCAGGTCGAACGGATTGAAGCGGAACGCCTTGCCTGTGCGTCGGTCATCACCTGGATGAACAGCGTCCAGCGCGGGAAGTCGCCGCGCTCGATGCTCTCGAAAAGGTCCCGGCCATTGCTCTCGCGATCCTTGGCCGGCTCTAGCCGCGGCTTCCGCGTCGGTGAGGTTCTGAATTCCCTGCTGCGTGCGGAAGTGGAACTTCACCCAGACCAGCTCATTGTCGGCATTGATCATCGAGTAGGTGTGGCTGCCGAAGAGGTGCATGTGACGAAAGCTTTTTGGAATACCGCGGTCGTACATGATGACGGTGACCTGATGGAGCGCCTCGGGCAGCAGTGTCCAGAAATCCCAGTTGTTGTCGGCTGAGCGTATGCCGGTGCGCGGATCGCGCTTGATGGCGTGGTTCAGGTCCGGGAAGCGCAGCGGATCGCGGAAGAAGAAAACCGGCGTGTTGTTGCCGACAATGTCCCAGTGGCCTTCTTCAGTGTAGAACTTCATGGGAGTGCCGCGTATGTCGCGCTCGGCGTCGGCGGCGCCGCGCTCCCCGGCCACGGTCGAGTTCCGAGCAAACATCGGCGTCTTCTTACCGATCTCGGAGAAAATCTTCGCTTTGGTGTAGCGGGTGATGTCTCGGGTGACCGTGAAGACGCCGTGCGCCCCCCAGCCCTTGGCGTGCATCCGGCGCTCCGGGATCACCTCGCGGTCGAAATGCGCCAGCTTCTCGATCAGCCAGATGTCCTGGAGCAGCGCCGGGCCGCGCGGAGCAGCCGTCATGATGTTGGTGTTGTCGACAACGGGGGCGCCGGTGGCATGGGTCATCAGTGGCGTGCGATCCGTCATAATAGTCTTTCCGCTCAAACTCGACTCACCGGGCGGGTTGTCCGCTCGCGGCGATTTCGTCGAATACACGGAAGAACCTTATGCAATGAACGCCAAACGTGAATTAGACTGAGGCAGATTTGCATGCGATGTTGGTAGGGAAGCCCTCTGCCAAAGGCAAGGCGACGACGCGGGATTAGGGCTTCATCGGACTAGCGGATCGATTTATGCCCCGGTCCAAAAGGCGGAATTAATTTCCCTGTTGTCGCGAATTGCTTCCCTGTTGTTCCGCGCATGGGGAATTCACGAACTCACGAACTCACCTCGCAAACCACTGACTACGCAGATTTTTTCGAGACGGTTTTCGCAGAAAAGGGCTGAATCGGCGAAATTCCCTGCGTTTGCTCCCGCGCGTTATCAGGGGATTCTGCCACGCACCGAACCGTAGACACCTGAACGTCGGATTCAAGCATTTATTTCGCGCCGTCGCCTAATCAAGGCGTGGCGGTTCGGGTAATCGATGTTTATGTACGGCGCACTCTACATTGCTCCATGAGGAACCCGATTTGGCCGCTCGATTGACGACCGAAGCCACTGACGCCGTTCCAATCTGGTTCGTGAGCCCTGAGAATTGGGACGAAGTTCGCGGCGCGATCGGGGAAACTTCCGCGCGATTCGCGGCCGCCTGCGGCTTCGAGCCCAAACCGGGCCGCCTCCAGCTGCTACCCGACGCGAGCGGCGGCCTCGCGGGCGCTCTGTTCGGCCAGGCCGGCGCGAACGCGGGCGATCGCGACCCGCTCGCCCCGGGTAAGCTCGCGACCGCGCTGCCGGCCGGCGACTGGCGCTTCGCCAATTCCCCTCAGGACGCTGAACTCGCGACGCTCGGCTTCCTGCTCGG
>JBAQGU010000240.1:0-4907 GCA_049287975.1 Roseiarcus sp. | reverse complement strand
ACGACGTGGATGGCCGGGACAAGCCCGGCCATGACGGGATGGCTCCGTGAATTGTACGCATCGCGTTTCGTTCAAGGGGGTCGGCCGAAGGCCGGTGCCGAACTAACAAGAAACAAACGGTTATCCCTTTGATGTTCCTGGAGAAACTTGGTACGGGAAAGGAGAAGTAATGAAACCTGTTCGTCTGCGGAAAGCGGCCTGCGTGTACGGAAAAGTGGAAGGCCCGTTTCATCCAAAGGGACGGCCGGAGGCTGGTGTGGAACCGGCTCGGGAGAATTATGGATATTTTCTTCCCAAAAATCGGATTATCTGTCAGGTTGAGAATTCTCTCTATCTGGATCGCTGCTCCGCGATGAACGCGTCGTCTACCAAACTGCATCGTAAAATCAGGCGGACCGCCGGACGCGTTCCAAGTGAGGCGGCGGAATGCGGTCCGGCGGCGTCCAAAATGCGGCTGAAAAGGGGCGGCCGGAGGGGAAAATTTGGAAGGCATCAAAGGACGTTTGGAAGGCTTGTAACCCTTTGAAATCCCACAAAACCGCCAAAGATTTCTTTGGAAAAGCTTGGAGCAAAACACGCGACTTTTGGAGAAGCTTGGAAAAAGGCTTGGAGGGCGCCTTTATTCCGCCACCGTTGGCTCGCTCCCACCAGTGGCATCCGATCGAGCGGGACCGTCACTGCGAGGAGCGAAGCGACGAAGCAACCCGGGGGTCAGCGTCACGCGGCACTTGGGTTGCTTCGCTGCGCTAGTCATTCGTCCTCGAAAATCGCTTATACGGAAAAGCGTAAGGCCCGTTTCATCCAAGGGGACCCGCCGGAGGATGGTGCGGAACTCGCAATGACGATTCTATCGCGATGGGTCCGGTCGACTCATCTGGAGAACTTCTTATATTTCAGCCGATGCGGCACCACGCTGTCGATCCCGAGCCGCCGCTTCTTGTCTTCCTCGTAATCGGCGAAATTCCCCTCGAACCATTCGACATGCGAGTCGCCCTCGAAGGCGAGCATGTGGGTGGCGATGCGGTCGAGAAAAAAGCGATCGTGGGAGATGATGACCGCGCAGCCGGCGAAATCGAGCAGGGCTTCCTCCAGCGCGCGCAGGGTGTCGACATGGAGGTCGTTGGTCGGCTCGTCGAGCAGCAATAGATTGGCGCCGGTCTTCAGCATCTTGGCCAGATGCACGCGGTTGCGCTCGCCGCCCGAGAGCATGCCGACCTTCTTCTGCTGGTCCGCGCCCTTGAAGTTGAACGCGCCGCAATAGGCGCGCGAATTGATCTCACGCTTGCCCAGATAGAGAATGTCGTAGCCGCCTGAGATTTCCTCCCAGACCGTCTTCTTCGCATCGAGCGCGTCGCGCGACTGGTCGACGTAGCCGAGCGCCACGGATTCGCCGATCTTGATCGCGCCCGAGTCCGGCCTCTCCTGGTCGGTGATCATGCGGAACAGCGTCGTCTTGCCCGCGCCGTTCGGGCCGATCACGCCGACGATGCCGCCGGGCGGCAACCTGAACGAGAGCTTGTCGATCAGCAACCGGTCGCCAAAACCCTTCGAGAGATCGGCGAAGTCGATGACGTTCTGCCCGAGCCGCTCGGCGACGGGGATGACGATCTGCGCGGTGGTCGGCGCCTTGTCGTTCTGCTTCTTGACCAACTCCTCGTAGGCGGCGACGCGCGCTTTCGATTTGGCCTGCCGCGCCTTTGGGGAAGCCGCGATCCACTCGCTCTCCTCGGCGAGCGCGCGCTGGCGTGCGATGTCCTCGCTTCTTTCCTGCTGAAGCCGCTTCTGCTTCTGCTTGAGCCAGGCGGAGTAGTTGCCCTCGTAGGGGATGCCCCTGCCGCGATCGAGCTCCAGGATCCAGCCGGTCACGTTGTCGAGGAAGTAGCGATCGTGGGTGACGATGAGGATTGCGCCGGGATAGTTGCGCAAGTGCCCTTCGAGCCAGTTGACCGTCTCGGCGTCGAGATGGTTCGTCGGCTCGTCCAGCAGCAGCAGCTCCGGCTTTTCGAGCAGGAGCCTGCACAGCGCGACGCGGCGGCGCTCGCCGCCGGAGAGCGTGGCGACGTTGGAATCGTCGGGCGGGCAGCCCAAGGCGTCCATCGCCTGCTCGACCTGGCTGTCGAGATCCCACAGCCCCTGGGACTCGATCTCGTCCTGCAGCCGCGTCATCTCGTCCGCGCTGTCGTCGGAATAGTTCATCGCGAGTTCGTTGTAGCGATCGAGAATCGCCTGCTTGGCCCCGACCCCCAGCATGACGTTGCCGCGCACGTCGAGCGAAGGATCGAGCTGCGGCTCCTGCGGGAGACAGCCGACGCGGGCGCCCTCGGCGAGGAAGCCCTCGCCGACGAACTCCGTATCGATGCCGGCCATGATGCGCAGCAGCGTCGATTTGCCCGAACCGTTGACGCCGAGCACGCCGATCTTGGCGTCGGGATAGAAGGAGAGATGGATGTTCTCCAACACTTTCTTGCCGCCGGGCCAGGTCTTGGAAAGGCCCTGCATGTGATAGATGAACTGGCGCGCGGCCATGGGGAGACGTCCTTGAATTTGGGGAATTGGGGTTGGCGGCGGTGGTAGCAGGGGCGGGCGGGGGTGACAAGGCGCGCATTCCTTTCTCCCGCTTGCGGGAGAAGGTGGCGCCATAGGGCGTCGAAAGACGCCCGTCTTCGACGGGCTTTGCCGCCGGATGAGGACCTGCTGCGGGAAAAACGCGGCCCAGCCCTCACCCCAACCCTCTCCCGCGAAGAGGGGGAGAGGGGGGTTTTCGAACGCCTATCCCCCGCCGTTCGCCACCCGATCCATCACGAAGCGCGCGGCAGCCTGCGCTGCGAACCCCAGCCTGCTGAAAATCTGTTGCAGCACAGACTTCCGCTCCTCCGAGGAAACCTCGAAAATCCTGGCTTGATCCCGCACGCGGAAGAGATAATCGTCGCTCGCCGCCAATTCATCGACGAGGCCGAGTCCCAGCGCCTCGCGGCCGAGCCAGGTGTCGCCGTTGGCGACCTTGGCCATTTCGAGCCGAGGGCGGTTCTGGCCCACGAACTCCTTGAAGGCTTCGTGCGTGGCGTCGAGCTTGCCGCGGAAGTGTTCACGCCCCGCCGGCGTGATCTCGCCGAAGATCGAGACGCTGCGCTTGAACTCCCCCGCGGTCATCTCCTCGAAATCGATGTCGTTCTTCTTCAGCAGGCGATTGAGGTTGGGCACCTGCGCGACGACGCCGATGCTGCCGAGAATCGCAAACGGCGCGGCGATGATCCTGTCGGCGGCGCAGGCCATGAGATACCCGCCGCTCGCCGCGACCTGATCGACGCAGGCCGTCAGCTTTATCGAGGCGGCGCGCAGCCGCAGCAATTGCGAGGCGGCGAGGCCGTAGCCGGTGACGGTTCCACCAGGGCTCTCGATGCGGACGACGACTTCGTCCTGATCCGGTCGCGCCACCGTGAGCACAGCGTCGATCTCCCGCCCCAGCCGTCCAACCGCGCTGGCGCGGATGTCGCCCTTGAAGCCCAAGACATAGATGCGTTTGGACGTCATCGCCTCTGCGGTGCTCCTGGCTGCCTTCTTGCTCGCCTTGGCAAGCGCCTTGCGCTGCTTGGCGAGCGCTTTGCGCTCCTTTTTGGACAGGATTCCCGCATTGAGCCGCGCCTGTCTGGCGTCATAGCGCTCATTGAGCGAGTCGACCTTGATCTCGGAATCATCTTCGGCCTCGCCTCGCGTCAGCCGCGTGATCAGAAACACGACCCCGCCGACCGCCGCGACGATGAGCAGGGCTTTCAGCGCGAAAGCGGCGATGTCTAGCCAGAAGGACATGCGAAGGTTCCGATTTGAAGTGGCTGTCGGCGGGCGCGAAACCGGTTTTCGCGATGTGGGGATTTATGCGACGATGCTGGCGTCCCCGCGCGAATGTTTCATTCCCAGGAAAGCTGATTTTTGGGGAGTTTTCCACTAGGATCGAACACGAGGACTTTGTGGGGCAGGGTAGCGCCCCAGTCCCAGAGCACCATGTTGTGGTCACTCGTCCGCGCTCCCACAGCAAAACTCGGAACCAGGGCGCCGGCAGCCCCTGTGCTCCGCAGCCTACGGACAAGAGCCCATTGCGGCGGTTCCTTTCGTTCCGCGAGGAACGAAAACCAAGGCGCCGACAAGACCTCATCTGGAGCGTCGGCCTCTAGTCTTGCTTCTTCGGTCCTCAGATCGACCAAATCGTCGGAGTCGATTTCATAGGTGCAAATGACGCAGGGTTCGATCTTGTGTGCGAAGCCTTGATTGGCTTCCTTTATGGCCGTCATAGGGTCGAGGGCGAGATAAAGGGCGGGAACGCCCTTGGGATTGAAGCGGGCGCCGCGGATAGCGGCGCCGTCGCCAGATAATGGTTTGAAAGACCAACGAGGATCATGGGCGCGGTAGGGGGTTCCGCGAAACCTCAAGCAAATCCGCCCATGGCGAGGTGATCGAGATAGTCGCGCACCGCGCCGGCCTGACCTGATTTGACCAGCGATTCAGCGGTCCTTCCACCGAAGGCGGCCAAGGGCTGCGCCCGATACCAGGCCATCGCTGGCGCCTGGCCCCCGGCCCAATCGGAGACCCGGTTGATGATCTCCAGCATTTCGCGCATTCGGCTCTGCGTCTTGCCCGCACGGGCGCGCGCAGACTTGTAAACAGCCTCCCGCGGCAAACCGACGGTTTCCGCGAGCTGGCCGATCGACATGCCGAAAGTTTCGGCGACCTCGGCGGCTTCGATTTGCCCTGCTGCATCGAAGAAGCCCGAGACACCTGGCGCAGCTCCTTCATTCGACGCCCCGGGAGGCGAAGTCGTCGTCCGTTTCTGCCGGGATGCTGTCATGATAATTGCCCTATTTCTGGGTCAAGATATAGGGCATCGTCGAGGGTTTGCAAGCTTGGGCCCTGTC
>JBAQGU010000239.1:0-4766 GCA_049287975.1 Roseiarcus sp. | reverse complement strand
CAATATGTCCGCCTCGATCCACGCGGCGGCGCGCTCGCTCAGCGTATCCGCCGCCGGGTCGGCCTCCGGACGCATCAGGGTGCGACCAGCTTGCCGAGGTCGATGGGCGCCTGAAGCATGTCCTGTTGCTTCATCACCTCGAGCCACCATGCGAAATCCGAACCCTTCAGCGCGGGCGCGGCGATGTTCGGCCGGTACTGGCGCACGAGCTCAATCGGCTGCTTCGTGAATTTCGAGATGGAAGCGTTCGCCTTCTCGCGGTCGCCGTTGACGATGAGCGCGGCTTCCTCGATCGAGGCCCGGAACTCTTTGATAACATTTGGGTTTTTCTCAACGAAAGCGCGCGTCGCGACGTAGGAAATGATCGGGTCGGTGCGCGCTAGGTCGGAGGCGTAATGGGCTGCGACCACGCCGTTCCCGGCTTTCGTGATGCGGGTAGTGAACGGTTCGGCGGTCAGCACCGCATCGACAGCGGCGGACTTCAGAGCGTCGTTCTGATTCGGAAAGGTGACTTCGATGAAGTTGACGGCCTTGGGATCGACGCCCTTTTCTATCAGCCATTTAGCGAACAACACTTGAAGGAATGCGCCAATTCCGGGCGCGCCGACTTTCTTACCGACGAAGTCCTTCGCCTCGTGCAACGTGACGCCATTGCGCGAGATGGCCACAATCGCATCGTTTGAAACCGGGTCCATCACCGAGGCGCCTTCGACGGCGACCAGATCGAGGCCGCCACTGAGCGCTTGGAGGAACACCGTCGCCGTCGGGCCGCCGATTTGGATCGAGTCGGATACGATCGCCGGCGGAATGTTCGTGTTGATGCCGATCAGGGTCATGTCGGCGTCGAACCCGTGTTTGGCGAAGATGCCTTCGTCGCGCGCGACCATCGCCGAGGCGCAGTCGGAGGTCGCCGTGCAGGCGATATGCAGTTTGAACGGGTCGGCGTGGGCGTGCGCCGACGTCAGCAATGCGAGCAGGACTGCTCGCATTGCGATCTTTCCCGCAAACCCCTTATGTCGGAACCGGCCGCTCCATGGCTTCGGCGTCATTTCTGTTCCTCCCGGTGAGACGAGCGATTTTTAAATCCGAGCTTGATTATCGACAAAAAGTAGGATCGTATATATTTTGGCAAAAGGCAAGGGAGAAATGCGGTGAAGCTTGCAACCTATCGCTCGGGGCGCTCGACCGCTCGCTCGGGGCGCTCGACCGCGATCGGAATCGTGGACGCCGGGGCGGCTCGAATTTTCGACATCGCCGCCGCGGCGCGCCGGGGCGGGGCCTCGGACGCGTTCTTCGCCTCGATGTTGGCGCTGATCGACACCGACGACGAAGGCCTCGATTTCGCTCGCTCGCTGCTCGCCAAGCGTGCCGGCGAGGCGGACTTGTGGCTGGCGCTCGCCGACGTCGAACTGCTGGCGCCCTTGCCCGAGCCGCGGCAGATGCGCGATGCGATGTCGTTTGAACGACACATCCGCCAGTCGCCGCGCGGAATGCTGGCTCTGGAGGCGCGCGCGACGGGCGGCGAGGCGGCGTTCCGCGCCGCGCTGGAGGCGCCGCTCGGCGAAATGGCGTCGATCTACCGACAGCTTCCGATTTATTACATCACCAATCGCTTCACGGTCGTCGGACCGGACGTGACGGTGCTGTGGCCCCGTTACAGCGAAGTGATGGACTACGAACTGGAAGTCGGGATCGTGACCCGGCGGACCCGGGCGAACATTCCCGCCGAGGAGGCGGCAGCGCATATCTTCGGCTATACGATCTTCAACGATTTTTCCGCGCGCGACCAGCAACGGATGGAAATGCAGGGCCGGCTCGGCCCTGCGAAGGGCAAGAGCTTCGACGGCGGGAATGTCCTGGGACCCTGGATCGTCACGCCCGAGGAACTCGGAGATCCGGAGACGCTGAAGGTCGAGGTGCGGGTCAACGGCGAAACCCGCGCGAGCGGGGAGACGAGCGGCATGCTGTTCTCCTTCGAGCAAATTCTCGCCCACGCCTCGCAAGACGAGACGATCCATGCGGGCGAGTTCTTCGGTTCCGGCACGGTCGGCAATTGCTGCGGGCTGGAGATCGGCCGCTTTCTCGAGAGCGGCGATACGATCGAGCTCCACGTCGACAGAATCGGCGTGCTGCGCAACAAGGTTCTGCGCCGGGGCGCGATCTGAGCGCGCCAATTGTAATCAGGGAGAAATTGATGACGCGACGCCTGATCGATATTTCCGTGCCTTTGCAGAACGATGTCGCCGCCGATCCTCCGGGCGCCGGGCCCAGGATCGAGTACGTCGATCACCAGCAGAGCCTGCCGCGGCTGTTGCCGTTCTTTCCGGGCCTGAAAGCCGAGGATTTGCCGGACGGGCAGGGTTGGGCGGTCGAACAGGTGACGCTGAGCACGCACAACGGCACGCACCTCGATGCGCCATGGCACTATCATCCCACGATGAACGAGGGCGAGCGCTCCTGGACGATCGATGAAATCCCGCTGGAATGGTGTTTCCAGCCTGGGGTGAAGCTCGATTTCCGGCATTTCGCCGACGGTTATGTCGCGACCGCCGGCGACGTCGAGGCCGAACTGAAACGCATCGGGCACGAACTGAAACCGCTGGAGATCGTGGTCGTCAACACCAGCGCCGGGGTGAAATACGGCCGGCCCGACTATGTTCCCTCAGGCTGCGGCATGGGCGCGGAAGCGACGCTCCATCTTCTCGAGCGCGGCGTCCGCCTGACCGGAATAGACGGCTGGAGCTGGGACGCGCCCTTCGTGCACACCGCGAAGAGATTCGCGCAAACCCATGACGCATCGATCATTTGGGAAGGGCATAAGGCCGGGCGGCATATCGGCTATTGCCATATCGAAAAGCTGCACAATCTCGAATCGCTGCCATCGACGGGGTTCATGGTGTCGTGTTTTCCCGTGAAGATCGAGCGCGCCTCGGCGGGTTGGACGCGCGCCGTGGCGATTGTCGACGACTGACAACGGCCCGCGTGCAGAACTGCATCTCCCGCCGACCAAGCCAGCATGAGTTGCCCTCGCGAAGGCGGGGATCCAGCCGTGGGATACTACAAAGCGCGATGTAAGCCTGGGAGTCGGCGAGAGCGGCGCAAACCGGCGAGGATGCTCGCATTCGCGAGCATGACACATGTAAAGCACGGCCCAAACTCGATCATCCGCTCCCACCCCGCTTGCTGAACGGGAGGCGCGGCAAACGTGCTCCAAATCGACCCCCGGCATTCGCGGTGTGGCGCCCGCCACAGCGGCTCGAGCCCCGGCTCGCTATCGCAAGATGGAACTCGCGAGAGTTCCTAACGGGCCGAAAAGGGGTCTCCCCGTGATTTCATCGCTCGCACTCTCGTGGCGTCAAACGCAGTCGCCAGGGAACTTTGATATCCGGTTCTGGCTTCTATTGGCGCTGCCCATCGCGGGCCTCGTCTTGGCCGTCCTGTCGATCTCGGGCGACTCCGCCGACGGCATCTCGGCGATCCTCGAGGTCACAGGTTCCGGGATGTGAATGAAGAACGCGACGGGGATCCGGTCGCGGTCGGCGCAGGACCTCCCACGGCGCCGACCGAATCCCCCCACCGCTCCCCGCTTCGCGGAGCCGGCCGAACATGGTAGCATGGGTCGGCCGGCTCACCCGGAGGAGGTTGTCATGGCGCACAGTTCGACCGCACAATTGTTCGGCCTTGGCCGCAACGATCCGCTATTCGCCCGCGTCCGCATCGAGGCGGAAGAAGCCGCGCGGCGCGATCCCGCGCTCGCGTCGTTCTTGATGACGGCGATTCTCAATCACGACACGTTGGAGCACGCCGTCGTTCACCGCGTCGCCGAGCGCCTCGATCATCGCGACGCGCCCGGCGCGCTGATCCGGCAGGCTTACGAGGACGCGATCGCACGCGATTCCTCGATCGGCGCGGCGTTTCGCGCCGACATCGTGGCGGTCGTCGATCGCGATCCCGCCTGCCTCCGAATGATGGAGCCGCTGCTCTATTTCAAGGGTTTTCACGCACTTCAGACGCATCGGCTCGCCCACGCCTTGCTGAAATCGGGGCGGCGCGATTTCGCGCTCTACCTGCAGAGCCGCGCCTCGTCGGTGTTCGGCGTCGACATCAATCCTGCGGCGCGGATCGGCAAGGGCATCTTCCTTGATCACGCGACTGGCCTCGTCGTCGGCGAGACGACCGTCATCGACGACGACGTATCGATTCTGCAGGGCGTCACGCTCGGCGGCACAGGCAAGGAAACCGGGGATCGCCATCCGAAGATTCGCCACGGCGTGCTGATCGGCGCGGGCGCGAAGATTCTCGGCAATATCGAGATCGGCCATTGCGCGCGGGTCGCCTCGGGTTCGGTGGTGCTCGCGCCGGTGCCGCACAACAAGACCGTTGCGGGTGTGCCGGCGCGCATCGTCGGAGAAGCCGGCTGCGCCGAGCCGGCCCGCGACATGAACCAGATTCTCGCGGAGAAGGCGTTGGAGTACTGAGCTCCAGCGCTTGCCCACGAGGGCCGATCGTGGCAAAGGCTCGCGTCAGCAAGGACGGTAGGGGCGGCCCACATGGACAAGGAAGAGATCGTCAAGCTGCGGGCGCATCTGCGGCGGAGTCTCGGCGCGCCCGGGCTGAACGTAGTGCCGGATTCGCGAAATAAGGAATCCGCGGCCGTGCAACTCGGCGAGCGCAAGATCGGCACTCTGCTGGCAGACGAAGAAGACGGCGACCGCTCGTTCTTTTTTGAAATGAACGTGCCGGTGGAGCGGCCGGCGCTTCAGGAT
>JBAQGU010000238.1:0-1509 GCA_049287975.1 Roseiarcus sp. | reverse complement strand
CGAAACGCTCATGCGTTTCGCTCGGCCCCGCAAGGGGGGAAGGGGGAGCTGCGGCTTGTGCGATCCGCGATCTGCGACCGCCGGTCAGCTCGGCCAACCGCTCCGGCGTCAGCCGGAACACCGCGTTCGGCGTCCCCGCCGCCGCCCAGATCGTCTGGTGCTGAAAAAGATCGTCGTCGATCAGCGTGACCGGCGGCGTCTTGTGCCCGACCGGCGGCACGCCGCCGATGGCGAAGCCGGTGGCGTCGCGGACGAAATCGGCGTCGGCGCGGACGATGCGTTCGCCGATCTCCGCCGCTATCCGCTTCTCGTCGACGCGATTGCCGCCCGAAGCGACGACGAGAACGGGTCGGTTCGTATCCCGGGTGCGAAAGATCAGCGATTTGGCGATTTGCGCGACCGTGCAGCCGACCACCGCCGCCGCCTCGGCCGCCGTGCGCGTGCCGGCGTCGAATTCGAGCACCTCGTAGTCGTCGCCGAGCACGGCCTGGACCTTCAGCGCCGAAGGGGCGGAAGCGGGTTTCATCGGCGGAGACCATCGATCAGCGCGCGCAAGGTCGCGATCGTCGACTCATCCGGCTGACCATCGACCTTCCCGGGCCGGAAATGGCGCTGGAAAGCCGTCACGACGATCTCCGTCGCGCGATCGTACGCGCCCGTCATTTCGACGCCATAGCCGTAGAGCGCGAGCAACGCCTGCAACGAACGGATGTGCGGCCCCTCCTGCGCCCGGCCGAACGCCGCAGCGGCTCCGATCGGCGCCGGCTGGATCCAATGGCCGACGCCTGCGCGTGCGAGAACGGCCCAGGGAAAGCGCTCGCCGGGATCGCGCTTGCGCGTCGGCGCGATGTCGGAATGGGCGAGGATTCGTTCAGGGGAAATTGCGCGCCTCGAGACAATGTCGCGGCAGAGTGCGATCGTCGCCTCGATCTGAACCTGTGGAAATGGCGGCAAGCCGCCGTCATGCCCGGGATTGACGATCTCGATGCCGATCGAGGCGGAGTTGAGATCTCGTTCCCCCTTCCAGACGCCGATCCCCGCGTGATGCGCCCGCCTGGCCTCCGCGACGAGTTGGATGATCTGGCCGTCCTCGGCGATGAAATAATGCGAGGAGACCTCGGATCTGGGATCGCGCAGGAGATCCAGCGCGCCCTGCCCCGTCGCCATGCCGGTATAATGCAGGACCACGCTGTCGGGCCGCGCGAACCCCCGCCGCTCGCCGTGATTGGGCGACGGCAGGAACTCGCCGACGAGCGGACTGTCGGGCGTCGGAACTATCGTCATGCCGCTCGCCTAGAGGGACGCGCGCGGACCGTCGCGTCGATCAATAAAACGCCCGGCAGACGCGATTACCGTAATAGTCGTAATAGAACTCAGCGCAGCGAGGCGGAGGCGGCGGCGGATAGCCGGGACCTGGCGGCGTCATCGCCGAGCCGACCACCGCTCCGGTGGCAGCGCCCGTCACACCCCCCAGCACCGCGCCGCCCGGTCTGCCGGTCAAGGCCGCGC
>JBAQGU010000237.1:0-4596 GCA_049287975.1 Roseiarcus sp. | reverse complement strand
GTCCGCCGCGTCGAGCGACAGATCGGCCGCGATCGCGCCGACCGGAGCGGGCGCGTTGCTCAACTCGAGGGAGAACCGGGCCTGCCCGGCCTCGCCTTCGGCCTTCAGGAAGTCCAGCGGGAACGGGCCCTCCAGCGGGGCGCCGTCGCGCCGCGCATGCAAGGTCGCCTTGGCGGGCGAGAGCGCATCGGCGCGATCGACGAGCATGCGGCTATAGCTCCCCGGCGCGACCCGCGCGACAAGGGCCGCAAAATCGCCCAAATGGGCCGCGTCGAGCCGCACCGTCGCCCATCTTCCCGTTGGCGCCGTTTCGCCCCGCGCCTCGATCGTCGCCCCACCGAGATTGTTCACTGACAATCGCTCCAGCGAAAAAGTCGCTCCGGTCTTCGTCGCCTGGAGGACCAGCGAACCGCTCTCCACCGCCGATTCGCCAACCCGCGCGATCCGCAATTTCGTCGCCTCCAGGTCGAGCCAGAGGTCGAAATCGTCGAGCCAATCCGCGCTCGCGGCTAGATTCGGCGCGGCGTCGATGTCGAGCGAGTCACTGCGCAGGTCGACGTGCAACCGGCCCCGTTCACCCGCGATCGGCAGCGTATAGGTGACGGCGCCCGTCAAGGTCGATCGATCGACGACCAGCTTCAGATTGCGCGCGGAGACGCCGCCCGCCGAGGCCGCGATGTCGCCCGTCGCCGAGGCTTCCGAGTAGTGGAACGTTTCGCTCAACGCAGAGAGCCGCGACGCGAGTACCGGTTCCCCCTCGGTGGTCCAGTCCTTCAGGGTGGTGAAGTCGCCGACGCGCGCCTCGACACGGCCGCTGAACATCGCCGCCGCGCCCAATTCCAGGGCGCCGGAGAGGCGCACATGGCTCCGACCCGGCAGTCCCGTTTCAATACTGCCCCTGAGAGTCTCCCCGGGCTTGGACACGACCGTCAAGCTCACGCCGTCGAGCGTTTGAGCGCCCAGAAAGACCGAGTCCGCGGAAAGGCCGACGCTGAACTGGAGCGGGAAACTTTCTCGCTCACCGATCGTCGCGCCGAACGTATTCAGCCACTCCAGCAGCCGCGCGGGCGGCGCCGAATCCTCGCCCTCGCGGCGCAACAACGAATCGATGTTGAGCTGCTTGGCGCTCAACTGTGCGTCGAGAACGAAATCGCCGCCAAAATCCGCCTGAGCGGCCCCACCCAGCTCCAAGGCGCGCTCTTCCGGACCCAAGCGCAGATCGAGGGCATCGAGTTTGGCGTGACGGCGATCAGCGAGCAGGTCGCCCGAAATGCGCCAGGGCGTCGGTACGCCGGCGTCGAACCCAGGCAGTGATCCGCTCACGGTCACGACGCCGGCGTAACTGGGCGAGAGGTCCGAAGCCACGCTGAGCCTGCCATCGAACGATGCGCGCGGGCCGCCCGGCCCCCAGTCCAAATCTCCCTTGATCGGCAACGCCGCGTCGGCGATTTCCGTCGATGCGAACTCGAATTCCACGCGCGCGCCTCGAGGCGTCGAAACCGCGCCCGATCCGCGGAAGGGGCCGTTCAGCGACCTGGCCGAAGCATCGAGGTCGATATCGGCGAACGCGAGCGGCGCCGCGCCGTCGGCGGCGAAATTCAACCGGCCTCTGCTGACGACCAGGCGATCCAGCGCGACGCGGTCGGCAAGCGCGGCGAACGTGGCGCCCCAGCCCGGCATCGAGGACTGCAAGCCCTGGTCGAGCGTCAAGACAGGGCGATCGAGGTCGACCTCGCTGAAGCGGAGCTGACCGTTGAACAGTCCGCCGAGCGTCAACTCGAGACGCATCCCGTCGCACACCAGCGCCGGCTCCTCGCCGGCGCTGGTGTAGCCGACCTTCACCCGCTCTGCCGTGAGGTAGGGCGTTGGCAGCAATCGGACTTGGATCGGTCCCGCGATCGAGACGGGAGCGCCCACGCGTTCGCTGAGCTGCTTCTCGATGAAGCCGCGCTGGGCGGACCAGTCGACGAAGAGCGGCGCCACCAGCGCCGCCGAGAGCGCGGCGACGAGAGCGACCGCGATGAGCGTCAGAAAAATTCGCACGGCGTTCGGGTGACTCGGAGCTTCGAGCTCGGCTGTCGAGAGCCGGAGTTAGGGGGACAACATGGCGCGAAAGTGACAATAGTACAATCGCCGCCCTTCACGCGGCGCGGCTGGGCGGCCATCTGCCGGGGCGACTCCACTACGTCCGGCGGGCCGCGCGCCGATTGACCGTTGGTTCGACATTTGCGTTCGCGCTCGCTCGGCGCGACGCAAATTGGGTTGAGCAGCGCCGGCACCGAATATTCGCCCAAGCGGCGAGCATTTTTTCGTTGCATTTTCGCATTGCAACAATATTATGACGCGATGCGCAAGAAGCCAGCCATCGAACACACGCGCACGCTCTCCAGTCTGGAGGCGAACATGCGAAAAGGTGAGCGAATTCGACTCAGACCTGCGTCGCCCGGGGCGCGGGAGTGGAGGCTTCCGCGCGAAGCCGAGGGCACGGTGCTGTGCCATTATCGTGTTTTTGCCGGCCGGCCCGGCGCGTCGGATCGCATGGACGTCTGCTTCAGCCCCAAGACAGTGATATGGGGCGCTCCGGCGACGGAGTTCGAGCCGATTGCGGAAAGCTCGGACGTCTCAGAGTCGTGACCGGCGTCATAGGGTCGAGCCAGGCCGTCACGCTAGCGGGGCGTAAGACGCAGGGTCGATCGTCTTCGGTCGGCCGGGTATCGTGAGTTCGGCGGCCGTCGGCGGCGCGCGCGCGACGACGTGGCCGCGTCTGATCACCGCGAGCCGCGTCGCGCGCAGCCGCACCGCCTCGATCGGATCGGCGCCCTGCAACACCAGCATGTCGGCAAATTTGCCGACCTCGAGCCCGTAGCCTTCCAGCCCCATCACACGCGCCGGGATTTCCGTGACGGCGCCGAAAGTCCACCGAATCGCCTCGCGGCTCGTCATGGGGACCGCGTGGGTGTTCCTGCTGGCTGTGATCGCCGGAGTGGCGATCGTCGCGGCGCGATCGAAGATTCCGTCGCCGATTCTGCTGGTGGTGACCGGCGTCGTCCTCGCGCTCGTTCCCGGCCTACCCACGGTCGCTATCGCCCCGGAATTCGTGCTTCTCGTCCTGCTGCCGCCGATCATCTACACGTCCGCGGTGGCTATGAGCTGGCGTGAGTTTCGTCTCAGCCTTCGCGCCATTTCGATGCTCGCGGTCGGCTGCGTCGTGTTCACGACCGCCGCGACGGCGGCGGCGACGCACTATGTGTTGGGTCTCGCATGGCCAGTGGGATTCGTTCTCGGCGCCATCGTGTCGCCGCCCGACGCGGTGGCGCCGCTCGCCATCGCGCGCAGGCTGCGGGTTCCGAGGCAGCTCCTCGTCATTCTGGAAGGCGAAGGGTTGGCGAACGACGCGACCGCGCTCGTGCTCTATCGTTTCGCGGTGGCTGCGGTGAGTGTCGGCGTATTTTCCTTCGAGCAGGCCGTGGCGTCGTTCGTCGTCATCGTTGCAGGTGAAATCCTGTGGGGAATCGTGGTCGGTTGGTTGGTGCTGCGACTGCGGCGCTGGGTCGGCGACCCGCGCATCGAAATCACGCTTTCGGTCCTGACGCCGTTCCTCGCCTATTGGCCGCCGCAGGAGTTGGGCGGGTCCGGCGTGCTGGCGACCGTCACGGCGGGGCTCTACATGAGCTGGAACGGGCTTCGGCTGATCAGTGCCGCGACGCGTCTGCAAGGCATATTCTTCTGGGATTTCCTCAACTATCTGATCGAGGGCATGATCTTTCTCATCACCGGCCTGCAGGCGCGTTCCGTGATTGCAGGGATCCGCAGTTATTCCATGTCCGAATTGGTGATCTCCGCGGCGCTCGTCAGCGCCGTCGTCATCGTCGCGCGCTTCGTTTGGGTGTACCCGGCGACCTACCTGCCGCGCTGGCTGGTTCCGGCGATCAGGCGAAAGGATCCCACGCCGCCCTGGCAATGGCCGTTCGCGTTGTCGTCCGCGGGGGTTCGCGGGGTCGTGTCGCTGGCGGCGGCGCTGGCGATACCCTTTACGACAGGCGCCGGTCATCCGTTTCCCCACCGCGATCTCATCCTCTTCCTGACCTTCGCCGTCATTCTCGTGACTCTTGTCGGCCAGGGCCTGCTGCTGCCTTGGATCATACGCGTTCTCGGCCTGGCCAACGCCGGGCGCCGCGAACTGCGCGACAGCCGCGCCGAGGAGCGCAAGGCGCGGCGGCGGGCGGTAGAGGCCGCGATTGAACGGCTCGATCAGCTGGCAGCCGAGAAGTCCCTGTCGGAAGAAGTCGCAACAGCGCTCCGCGCCGCCCAGCGCGCCAGATTTTTGCATCTCGAATTCAAGGAAGACGGCGACAAATCTCGCTGCGAATACGCCGAAATCCACGACGAGATAGAGCTTCAACTGATCGAAGCCGAGCGCAAGCTGATCAACGATCTCTACCGCGACGGCCATCTGAAAGACGAGCCGCGGCGCCGGATCGAGCGGGAGCTCGATCTGCGCGAGGCCCGTCTCGCCAACGAGCGGGACGAGGAATGAGGGTCGCAAAACCCGTCTCCCCTTGCGGGAGAAGGTGGCCCGAAGGGCCGGATGAGGGG
>JBAQGU010000236.1:0-3039 GCA_049287975.1 Roseiarcus sp. | reverse complement strand
GACAGGGTGCCGACGGTATAGGACACCGCGGCGCCAGTGGACGACGTGGATGGCCGGGACAAGCCCGGCCATGACGGGATGGCTCCGTGAATTGTACGCATCGCGTTTCGTTCAAGGGGGTCGGCCGTAGGCCGGTGCCGAACTAACAAGAAACAAACGGTTACCACGTTGATTTTGCTGGAGAAGCTGCGCACGGAAAAGAGAAGAGACGGCACCGATTTTGAGCCAAAAATCAGATCGGAACTTACGTCATTTCAGAAAGGCGTTTCATCCAAGGGGACCGACCGCAGGCCGGTACGAACTCGCAATGAGGCGCCGTACAAGAATTTGTGGCGATATTTCTTTCTGAAAAAGGGAAACGATGGTACGGTCTTCGGATAGGCCCGCTCCGTGCCCGCGGGTCGCCGGAGCCGAGGCGTGACCACAAGCGAAGTGCGTGAACTCTCCCAACCCAACCGCGGGCGCCGGCGCGCCCTCGCGCAGAAGCAGCGGCCCGCGAGAGCGGCGCGGCGCGAGACCGAGTTGGAATTCGCCGTTGCAGAGTACGAGCGCGAGCTGACCGCACAGAAACTGGGCGTAAGGCGGCGCCCAATAACTACCGAAGCGATCGGGTCAGCGGCGACCCATCCGTCATTGCGAGGAGCCCTTGCGACGAAGCAATCCAGGGGCCACAACATGCGCGGCGACAGCAATCCAGACGACCGTACTGCGGCCCCTGGATCGCTTCCCGCCACGCGAGCTCGCGGTCGCAATGACGGACAGGGAATTGGCTCACTTGTTTCTGCGTGTCGCGTAAGCCTCGCGACCGTGAGCGCGAAGTCGACAGAGCGATCGACCAGCGCCGGCTCGACGCGCCCGATCGCCATATCCACCCAAATTCGCCAAACCTCGGGACGGCGCCGGGCGCTGTCGATGATGCGCTGGAGCGTGCCGATCTCAACGCGACGGATCCGCCGCTCCAGGGGGACGGCGCGATCGAGCGCCATCCCGGACCAACGGTTCCGGCGCCACCGCGATATCGACCGCCGCAATTGTCGTCGCTGGAGCGAGGCGGAAAATTATCCTGCCCGCAAAGCCTTGAAAACACTCAAAACCGGAAAATCCACGAGACGGCGCCGGGCGCAGTCGACGATGCGTGGGAGCGTGCCGACCTCACCCGGCGGATCGGCCGCTCGAGGGGGTTGGCGCGATCGAGCGCGATCAGGCGCCAAGCGTTGCGGGGCCGTCGCGCATCGTCGCTGCCTTCGAGGGAGGCGGAAATTTTCCTGGCTGCAAAGCCTTGAAACTACCCAAAACCGCGAAAGAATCTCGATTTGACTCAATCCTCTCCCGCCTTCGATTTCCATCGCGAAATGGACCCAGTGGGCCGCGTCGTTCAAAATGAGGTCCTTTACACTGTCATTCCCGCGCAAGCGGGAATCCAGGGCCGCAGCATGTGCGGCCAAGTCTGGATGCCCGCTTTCGCGGGCATGACACTTGTGTCTCCACGCAGAACCGCCCCTCATTTTGATCGACTCAGACCACTAGTCCATGCGGTGGCGGTCGGGGGGTCGGCGCGATCGAGCGACGTCAGGACCAACGCTTGCGGCACCATCGCGATATCGACCGTCGCAATTGTCGTCGCTCGAGCGAGTCCTTCGCCGCCGTCCCAGAGGAGACCGAGCCGTTCGGTCGCCGGGATCGCGGCGCGGCTGACGGCAAAACGGAGTCGCCCGGAAATGGCGCCGCAACGCCTTGAAAAGGTTGAATCCGCGCCCGGAAATGGTAGGGCCTCGGAGGCGTCGAACATACAAGATGTGGTACTCGGGCGCGCGGCGACCGTGCACGACCCCGGCTGAGAGCCGCAAGAATGACAAAGTTGCGAGGCGGAAATTTTTCCTGGCCGCAAAGCCTTGAAAATACACAAAACCGGGAAAGAATCGCGATTTGACTCAAGCCTCTCGCGCCTTCGAAATCTCCATCACGCAATGGACATAGTCCATGCGGTGACGGTCGGGTTCGCGCGCCGCTTCGGCTTCATAGGCGCCGTAGAATTCATCGAGGATCGCCGCGCGCTCGTCTGCCGGACGGGAGGGGTCGAGCGCGCCGGCGAAGACGGTTTCCGACCAGGAGCGCAGGGTCGGGACATAGGCCTTGGCGAACGCGGCGGCGTCGCGATGAACGCCGAATTCCTCCGCGTAGGGGCACGGCGTCACGATGGTCGAAATATGCTCCAGCCGCAGTCCCGCCTTGGAGACGGGGGAAGCCTGGTCGCGGAACGGCGCGGCGAATTCTTGCCTGGTCTTGTAGAACTGCTGGAAGGTCGCATCGACATATTCGGTTTCCGTGATCCGCCCGGTCGCGCGCAGCTCGCGCCAATGGCGCGCGAACTCGTCGAACATGTTTGCGCCGCGCGTGGCGCCCAGATAGCGGCCGGCTTCGTCGACGCAGAAATTGGCGAACACCAGCCGGCCGCCCGCGCGCAATTCGCGCGCGCGATGCAGCAGGATCGTCTCCCAATCGTTCAGGCTCTGGGCGCGCAATCGTTCGCGCTCGGCGGGCGCGGCGCCGACGGCCTGGACGTGATCCGCTATCATGCACGGCCGCGCGCTCAGCCAATGCATCGCCGTGGCGGAGAAGCCCAGCGACAGCGCGCCATCGGGAAAGATCTGCCGATAGAAACTCGTGCCGCTGCCGAAGATGTAGAGGCCGGGGACCCCGGCGAGCGGCGCCTGCGTACGCGGACCCAGCAGACCCTGGGTCAGGCGAAACAACGCGGAGAAATCGTTGTGCGGCAGATCGGTGTAGGTGATCGTGATTTGCCGCCCGGGCTCGCGCGTGCGGATCGCCTCGACCGCCCGGCGCATGAGATCTATCGACGTACCGCCGTCCGCGGCGCCGAAATCGGCGAGGGCGAACGGTCCGGCCGCGATTTCGGGCATTCGCGCGATCGCCGCGACGACGCGCTCGGCGAGCTTGTCGATCACCGCCTTCGCCCCGACCGTATTCGAGGAATAATAGCCCGCCCCTCGCATGGCGATCGTCGCGGCGGCCTTCTCG
>JBAQGU010000235.1:0-4393 GCA_049287975.1 Roseiarcus sp. | reverse complement strand
CAACGCCCGTGCGAGTCCCAAGTCACTATTCACGTCGCGAAGACCCACTTGTCCAAGCTCATCCAGGCCGCGCTGGCGGGCGAGGAGGTCATCATCGCCAACGGCGGCAAGCCGGTGGTCAAACTCGTGCCGTTGCCGGGCGGCCGATACCAACTGGGCGGTCTCGAGGGCAAGCTGGCGCCGCCTCCAGACGAGTTTTTCGAGCCACTGAGCGAGGACGAATTGGCCGAATGGGAATAGCGTGTGGCGGCGGTTCTGCTCGACACGCACGTTTTCGTCTGGGGGCAGCTCGCGCCACATCGTCTGACGGCGAGGGTGAAAAATGCGATCGAGGAGGCCGACGCCGTTTGGGGTGAGCTGCCACCACTCCGTCATTGCGAGCGCAGCGAAGCAATCCATCCTTCCACGAGACAGTCCCTCGACGCATTCGCAATCCCCCTCGCGTAGTCCCGCGTCTCAACAACACGCGGGCGCCAGCGGATGAGACGCGGCTAAACCGCGCATGACCGGCGGCTGAACCCTGGATTGCTTCGCTGCGCTCGCAATGACGGGTCGCGTCGCTTCAGCGCGCCAGCGGCGGTTGCTTTCGCTGGACCGGGGAAGACTGGATGATCGACGTGTTCGTTTGCGCGTACGGCAGCAACTTGTCGATGACGCGTTCGAGATCTTCGATGCGAGGGACGAACACTTTCGCGACGAAGCAATCTTCGCCTGTGACGCGGTCGCACTCGATGATTTCGGGAATATCGGCCACGAGCCCAGCGACGCGCTGCAATTCGCCCATCGCGGGGCGGATGCGGATATAGGCGCCGATCCCGAGCCCGAGCGCGGAAGGATCGAGGCGCACCGTGAACCCGGTGATCACGCCCACGTCTTCCAATCGCCTCACGCGATCCGAAGTGCTCTGCGGCGACAACCCGATCAGCCGGGCGAGATCGGCGGCGGACGTGCGCGCATTCCGGTCCAGCGCTTCGATCAGGCGCCGATCGCTCTCGTCGAGTTCGACGGTCTCGATTCTGCGGTGATTTGCCACGTCCGCCTCCGAAACTTCGCTCAAACCGTCCTATCACCATGAAAGCGCAGTCGCTAGGCTTTCCTCGCCTGGTATTATCGAGGCATGACAGCATTGGCTCGCCGCTCACAGGCCGCCCTGGCCGATCGCGTTCCGCCCCATGCGTTTTTCATGGTCAGCGCATTGTTCCATTATCTCGGGCCGTCTTTCGCGGTGCTTCTGTTCAGTCATGTCGGCGTGCTCGGCGTCGCTTGGCTGCGGATCGCTTCGGCCGCTGCGATCTTCGCGATCTGGCGACGCCCGTGGCGCGTCCTGATCCACAATGATGGGCGCGCGCGCATTCTGATCCTCGGGCTCGGCGTCATATTGGCCCTGATGAACTCGGCGTTCTACCTGGCCATCGACCGCATGCCGCTGGCGACCGTCGCTGCGATCGAGTTCGTCGCGACGATCGTCATCGCGCTGATCGGCGTCAGAACGCTGCGGAACGTCGCCGCCTTGGCGATCGCAGTCACGGGCGTGTTTTTGCTCATCGGCTTTCAATGGTCCGGCGAAGCCCTCGGCATGCTGTTCGCCGTCGTCAACGCGATCCTGTTTGGAATTTACATCGTCCTCGGTCACGCGGTTTCGCGCTCCGGCGGGGCGAGCGGGATCGACCTCTTGGGCGCGGCGATGCTGGTCGCGCTGATCGTCGCGATGCCGATCGGCGTCGCCGAAGTGGTTCCGGTGCTCGGCGAACCCAAATTGATCCTCGCCGGGATCGGCGTCGGCGTCTCCTCGTCGGTGATCCCCTACATCTGCGATCAGCTCGCGATGGCGCGGTTGCCGCGCGCGACCTTCGCGCTGATGCTGACCCTGCTGCCCGCGACCGCCTGCATCGTCGGCGTCGTGGTCCTCGCCCAAGTGCCGACCCCGATCGAAATCGCCGGGATTCTGCTCGTCGCGATAGGAGTGGGCATTCATAAGCCCGTGGGATAGCGCCGCCGCGAGCTTCACCTCTCCCCGCCTCTTGCGGGGAGAGGCCGGGTGAGGGGCCGGGGTGAGTAGCCGGACCGCCGAAACGGCACGACTCCAGACTCACGGTCATCTGGAGGATTGGCGCCTGGTTGAACGAGTGCGGCCAATCACCCAGGCCCCTCACCCGGCCTCTCCCCGCGAAGGGGCGGGGAGAGGAGAAGAGGGTCCATTTTCTGCGACGCGACCGCCTACCTTGCCCTGAGCCGCCGCGCGTTCGAGGTTGAGGGCGAGCAGGCGTTGCAGCGCGTCCTCGGTCGAAATGTCCTCCGGCCAGCCGTAGGCGCTCGCCACCGCGCGGTCGAGCGCGTCGTGGGCGTCAGCGAGCCAGCGCGGGCGCTGGTTGTAGAGGTTGGTCAGCGTCCGCTCTTTCAGTTTCACCGCCGCCTCGACGTTTTTCGGCACGATCCGGTCGGGATAGCGGCGCGGCGCCTCGCCGGGCGCGGCGGTCGGTATTATTTCGGGGACGATGTCGACGAGGTCGGGCGGATTGAGCCACGCGCGCCGCAACTCGTCGAGCCGCTTGGCTGCGGCGGCGATTTTCTGCGCGCGCGGATCGTCGGCGTACGAGGCGACTGGAAGGTTCGGCGTCAGGCCTGCGGGAAAGGGGAAAGTTTCGAAAGTGGTGGTCGGGGTGTAGCGCGGGTCGTTTCCGACGCCGAGCCAAGTGCCGAGCCGAAGCGACCAGGCTTCATGGAAGCGGGAGTGCAGGATGCCGAAGGTCGTGTCGTCGTTACGAGTGATGGCGATCAACTGATGGTCTGGGCTGATGTCGAGGTCAAGCCAAACAAACAATCGGTGTTTAGCAACAGTGGGTGTCGCAACGTAACGGGACAAGTTTTTATTCGTCGTATGCAACGCGGAAAGCCCGAGAGAACTGTGACGAACCCCCGCATTTCTGGCTGCAATGGCGTCCAGCGCCAATCGCATCGCAGGTCGTGGTTCGACATGTCGCCACCAGTGATCACGGTACGTCGCTCGTCGATTGCTGTCGCGCTCGGGCTTCACCTTTTCGAGCACATGCGCGAAGGGCGCCTCGAAAAGCGCTGCATCCCGCTCGCCCATTTCCCAGCCGAAATCGATGATCCACATTTCGCGCCCGCGGCGGGTCAGATCGAACCCGTTTACCCAAGGCATCAGAACGTCGCTGTTTGGCCGCCCGTTGGCGTTGAGCGGCTCCGCGATCCACGCGCGCGCCAATTTTCCATCGACGTCGAAAGCACCACCTTTGGTGTCGCCCATAAAAGCGACATGCTGATTTTCCGACAATCGTCGCGCGTTCGGCAGATTTGATCGTTCCGCGCCGAGGTCGGCGTGAATGCGGCCCACCAACGCGGCGTCGAGTCGAACGACGCCTTCGCCTTTGGCGAAGCAAACCAACGACACCCGCACCGCCGCTCCCTCGACCGTCCACGCCTCATCGCTCCACGCGTCGAAAATCGCGCCTGCCTGCGCGATTGGCTCCAGCACCTTGCGGTTGGCGCCGCCGCGGATCGAGTTCGTCGACACGAGCCCGACGCGCTTCGCGCGGGCCGCCTGCAATGCGTCCCACGCCTTGACGAACCAGTAGCAGACGAAATCGGCTTCGGCGGGTACGCGGCGGGAATAGGCGCGGAACAGCGTCTCGACATTTGCGTCGCCGAGCCCGCGCCGCAGCTGCTTGCCGCCCAAGAATGGCGGGTTCCCGACGATGTAATCCGCCTCCGGCCATTCCGCTTCCACGAACCCGCCCTTACCGTCCGGCGTCAGTAGCGCATCGCGGCATTCGATGGTGTCGAGCTTGCGCAGGATCGGGCGCGGGTGGTGGGTGATGGCGTTCTTCACCCGCCATTGGATGTCGCCGATCCAGATCGTCGTGCGCGCGAGTTCGGCGGCGAACGGGTTGATCTCGATGCCGTGCAAGATCTCTGGCCCGACTCGCGGGACGACCATGCCGAGGCCGAGCGTCTCGCACTCGAGGATCGCGCGATATTCGATGTCCTTCACCGCCTGCAAGGCGAGATAGAGGAAATTGCCGGAGCCGCAGGCGGGGTCGAGAATCCGCAACGCGCACAGCCGGTCGATGAACAGGTCACGCTCCGCTTCCGCCTTGGCGCGCGCGGCGTCGAAGCGCTTGCCCAAATCCCGTCTCGCCGCCTTGCCCGCGCCGCCGCCCGAGGCCTCGAGCACCGGCGCCATGATCGCCTCGATCCGCGCCTTCGCTGTCTCCCATTCGCGCCGCAACGGACGCGCGACGACGGGCTCGACGATCATCATGATCTTTTCAGGATCGGTGTAGTGCGCGCCGATCTGCGCGCGCTTGTCGGGGTCGAGGAACCGCTCGAACAAAGTGCCGAAAATCGTCGGGTCGATCAGGCCCCAATCGAG
>JBAQGU010000234.1:0-4646 GCA_049287975.1 Roseiarcus sp. | reverse complement strand
TGCAAGGCACCGGCGTGGATACCCTGCTCTACGCCGCGACGCCCAAATTCGCGGCGCAGGCGATCCGCAAGACCTACGACCTCGGCTGGGCTCCGGTGCGCTACATCACGGACGTCTCGTTGTCGATCGCCTCCGTCATGAAGCCGGCGGGTTTCGAGAAGGCGAAAGGCCTGATCACGGCCAATTACGGCAAGGACACGACCGATCCGCGTTGGAAGGACGACCCCGGAGTGAAGGAATTCACCGCCTTCGCGAAAAAATATCTATCGGGCAATGATCTCATCGACTCCAACGCGATCTACGGCTTCGGCGCGGCAGCGACGATGGTGCAGGTGCTCAAACAGTGCGGCGCCGACCTCTCGCGCGACAACGTCATGAAACAGGCTGCAAACCTGAAGGACTTCGAACTGCCAATGTTGCTTCCGGGCATCAAGATCAACACCTCGCCCGACAATTTCAGTCCGATCCGGCAGGAGCAACTACAGAGGTTCAACGGCGAGAGCTGGGAGCTGTTCGGGGATTTGCTGCAGGGTTGAAGCGCACAATTTTGGCTCTTCCCCATGAGAGCGGGGAGGGAGAGGCATTTCCCTGTTCCTGCGGCGAGGAGGTCAGCAGCAGGGAGAAGTCACAGGCAGCAAAAAAGGAGGAAACTCATGACGACGCGTCGCATATTCCTGCAATCGAGCGCCGCCGCGGCCGCGGCTTTGGCGACCAGCGCGTGGCCCGCCCGCGCGGAGAATGCGCCCGGGATCACCGACTCGGAGATCAAGATCGGCCAGACCATGCCCTATAGCGGGCCGGCCTCGGCCTACGGCGTGATCGGCAAGACGGAAACCGCCTATTTCAAGATGATCAACGAGGCGGGCGGGGTGAACGGCCGCAAGATCAACCTTATTAGTCTCGACGATTCCTACAGCCCGCCCAAGACTGTCGAGCAGATCCGCCGGCTGGTCGAGCAGGAGCAGGTGGCCTTCATCTTCCAGAGCCTGGGCACGCCGTGCAACGCTGCGATCCGGCAATATCTCAACGACAACAAGGTGCCGCAGCTATTCGTCTCGACCGGCGCCGCCATGTTTTCCGATCCCCAGCATTTTCCCTGGACGATCGGCTTCAACCCGAACTATCAGACCGAGGCGAAGATCTACGGCAAGCATATCCTCCAGACCAAGCCCGACGCGAAGATCGGCGTGCTCTATCAGAACGACGGCTTCGGCAAGGACTATCTGATCGGCTTGAAGGAGGCGCTCGGCGCCGATCACGCGGGCATGCTGATCAAGGAAGCCTCCTACGAGACCTCGGAGCCGACGGTCGATTCACAAATTGTCAGCTTGCAAGGCTCGGGCGCCGACGTGTTGATTATCGCCGCGACACCAAAATTTGCCGCGCAGGCGATCCGCAAGAGCTACGATCTCGGCTGGACGGCGGTGCGTTATCTCAGCAACGTCTCGCCCTCGATCGCGACCGTGCTGAAGCCGGCGGGTCTCGAGAAGTCCAAAGGACTGATCACGGCCTATTACGGCAAGGACCCGACCGACGCGCGCTGGAAGGACGACGCGGGTCTGAAGGAATGGACTGATTTCTGCAACAAATACATGTCGGCATCGACGATCATAGACGCCAACGCCGCTTACGGCTTCGGCGCCGCGGCGACGATGATCCAGGTGCTGAAGCAATGCGGCGCCGACCTGTCGCGCGAGAACATCATGAGGCAGGCGGCCAACATCAAGGACCTGCAATTGCCGATGCTGCTGCCGGGCATGAAGATCAACACCTCGCCCACCAACTTCAGCCCGATCCGACAGATGCAGCTTGCCACTTTCAACGGCGAGAGCTGGGAGCTGTTCGGGGATTTGATACAGGCTTGAAGCGAAGTGCCCACCCCCTCGCCGCAAGAGGCGGCGAGGGGAGTGATAGAGGTTCCCCTCCCAATCTCGCACCGCTCTTGCGGGGGGGATCCAGCGTTTCCAGGTCGAATCGATTGAGATGGCTGATGTAGAGGGGCGGCATATCCGGCTGCTCATCTAACATGGTATTCATCGCGCGATGGGAGGTGTTCAGATTTCTTCGTAGGGGAAGCTCTCGAGTGGCATGGCGCCGCTTTCCTCAATCAGCACCTGCGTTTCCAGCTTGATGCATTCCCTCCCATCCGTCTCGCCGATCAGGCTTTCGACACAGACGGTCATGCCGGCCTCGAGCCTGCCGCCATAGGCGCGCGCGAAATCAACATGAGTCGGGACCGACGGCCATTCGTCCGCCATGCCGACGCCGTGGTACGCCGCGGGGTACCGCCGCTCCTGATAGCGCTCAGGGATGCGCCAGGATTTTTCGTTAAACTCGCGAAATTCCATACCGGCCCGCAGCAGGGCGGTGTTGTGGCGGATCTGCTCCAGCGCCGCGGCATAGTATTCGCGCTGCTTGTTTGTCATGCGCGTATGACCGATGGTCCAGGAGCGCGAGATATCCGCGCAATATCCATAGGGGCCGATCATGTCGGTGTCGAACGCGAGAATGTCGCCCTCCTGGCAAATGTAATGTGAGGACTCCTGAAACCAGGGGTTCGTCCGCGGCCCCGCGGCCAGCAGGCGCGTTTCCACCCATTCGCCGCCGGAGCGAATGTTCTCAAAATGTAACTCGGCCCAGATCTCGTTTTCGGTGCGTCCCGGCAACGAGACATCGTACATGCGCGCCATCGCAGCCTCGCAGACGCGGATGGTCCAACGCATCAACGCAATCTCGTCCGCGCTTTTGATGGAGCGGGCGCGTTCGACGATCGGCTCGCCGTCGACCAACGTCACGCCGCGCCCGCGAAGGGCATCGATGCCCGGCGGATCGAGCTTGTCGACGGCCAGGCGCATGTTGCCGCCAGCGCGCTCGCGCAGAATATCGACGATTTCGTCGGCCCAGGCGGCGACGCGCATCTCGCGCTGATCGCCGGCGGCAAAGTAGAACCAACTGCGCGCCGTACGAATTTCGTCAACCGTCTCAAAACCTTTGGCAAGGAATTCCGAGCGTTTGTATTCAAAGGCGATGGCATGCTCATCGGCGCCGATGAAGGCGTAGCGGGAGGCATTGTGCAGCATCCAAACCTGCATGTTCGTCACATCAGTCGCGTAACGGATGTTGCAGGGATCATAGAGCAGAATGCCGGCACAGCCGCTCTCGGCAACCAATGCCACCAGGCGCCGCTTGCGACCCATGCGGGCGCGTTGCAACGTTTCCGTCGGGATTGGGCTCCTCAACGGCTTGTCGGCACCTTCCGGATTGAGATAGGCCTTCTTGCGGGCGTCCTTGAAGATCGTGGCCATGTCGGGCGGTTGCCTCAAGCTTTCTCCGCCTTTTGCCGGCGCTTCGCCAGGGTGCGCAATCGCAGCGCGTTGAGCTTGATGAAGCCGCCGGCGTCGTGGTGGTCGTAGGCGACCGCGCCTTCCTCGAAGGTGACGAGTTCCTGATCGTACAGCGAATGCGGACTGTCGCGGCCGATCACGTATACGCCGCCCTTGTAGAGCTTCAGCCGCACGCGGCCGGCGACGAATTCCTGGCTCTCGTCGATCAACCCTTGCAATAGCTGGCGCTCCGGGGCGAACCAGAAGCCGTTGTAGATGAGCTCGGCGTATTTCGGCATCAGCTCGTCTTTCAGATGCGCCGCGCCGCGATCGAGCGTGATCGACTCGATCGCGCGATGCGCGGCGAGAAGGATCGTGCCGCCGGGGGTCTCGTACATGCCGCGCGATTTCATGCCGACAAAGCGGTTCTCGACCAGGTCGAGCCGGCCGATGCCGTTGTCGTGGCCGAGCTTGTTCAACGCAGTCAGCAACGCCGCTGGCGATAGCTTCTTGCCGTCGATCGCGACCGGGTCGCCCTTCTCGAAAGCTATTTCAACGACGGTAGGCTCGTCCGGCGCGGATTCGGGATCGACGGTGCGCGAATAGACATAGTGCGGCGTCTCCTGCGCGGGGTCCTCGAGCACCTTGCCCTCGGAGGAGACGTGGAGCAGGTTGGCGTCGGTCGAGAACGGCGCTTCGCCGCGCTTATCCTTGGCGATCGGAATCTGGTTCTCCTCGGCGAACGCGAGCAGCGCGGTGCGCGAGGCGAATTCCCATTCGCGCCAGGGCGCGATGATCTTGATGTCGGGCTGCAGCGCGTAGGCGCTGAGCTCGAATCGCACCTGATCGTTGCCCTTGCCGGTCGCGCCGTGGGCGATCGCATCGGCGCCGACCTTTCGCGCGACGTCGACCAGGTGTTTGGCGATCAGCGGCCGCGCGATCGAGGTGCCCAGCAGATATTGCCCCTCGTAGAGCGCGTTGGCGCGAAACATCGGAAAGACGTAGTCGCGAACGAACTCCTCGCGGACGTCCTCGATGAAGATATGCTCTGGCTTGACGCCGAGCATCTCGGCCTTGCGCCGCGCCGGCTCGAGCTCCTCGCCCTGGCCGAGGTCGGCGGTGAAGGTGACGACCTCGCAGCCGTAAGTGGTTTGCAGCCATTTCAGGATTATGGAAGTGTCGAGGCCTCCAGAATAGGAGAGGACGACGCGTTTGACCTGGGTTTTCGGGTTGGACATGGGGCGGCGGCTCTGGGACGGGGCTGTAGGCGCGGTCGCCGACCGCGCCCGTTTTCGCAGTCGCGACCATTCGGGGACGCGGCGC
>JBAQGU010000233.1:0-8143 GCA_049287975.1 Roseiarcus sp. | reverse complement strand
GCCTCCTGCGCGCCAACAAATCCAAAGGGAGCATCAAAACCCGCCGGAAATCAGCGAGCTGGAACACCCAGTTCCTCCTCGAAATCCTGCAGATGAAATGATCGTTAACCTGGATTCCGTGCCGTGGCGTCGGGGTAGCGTCGGGGTGTGTCTCAGTTAGAAATTTCAGCAGCTGAACTGACCCTCTACCCAACGTCGTCGAAGGCATAGACCGCGGCGAACTCGGGGTCCTTTCGCGCGACCTGCCGCGCGAGATCGACAATGACCCGGGCCTGCTTCCAGGTCGCGTCGTCCTGCATCCTGCCCTCGATCATCACCGCGCCGGAGCCGTCGGGCATCGCGGCCAGGATTTTGCGCGCGAAGGCGACTTCGGCGGGGTCGGGCGAGAACACTTTCTTGGCGATGGCGATCTGGCTCGGATGCAGGGTCCAGGCCCCCGCGCACCCGAGAAGAAAGGCGTTGCGGAACTGCGACTCGCAGGCCTCGGGATCGGAGAAATCGCCGAAGGGTCCGTAAAATGGCTTGATTCCCTGGGCGGCGCAGGCGTCGACCATCCGCGCGATCGTATAGTGCCAGGGGTCCTGCTGGGCGCTTGGCCGCAGCGCGCCGGCGACTCCGGGATCGCCGAGGACGCGATAGTCGGGATGGCCGCCGCCGACCCGGGTCGTCTTCATCGCGCGCGAGGCGGCGAGATCCGCCGGACCCAGGCTCATGCCGTGCAGGCGAGCCGAGGCCGCCGCGATGGCGCTCACGTTGTCGACGCCCTCGGCGGTCTCCAGGATCGCATGCACCAGGATCGGCTTTTTGACGCTATGGCGCGCCTCGAGCAGCGCCAGGTGTCGATCGATGAAATGCACGTCCCATGGCCCCTCGACCTTGGGCAGCATCACGACGTCGAGCTTGTCGCCTATCTCGCCCACAATCCGCGTCATGTCGTCGAGAAACCAAGGCGAATTCAGCGCGTTGACGCGAACCCAGAGCCCCGTCGCGCCAAAATCGCGCGCACGGGCCATCTGGATGAAACCTTCACGCGCGTCCGTCTTGGCCTCGATCGGAATCGCATCCTCGAGATTCCCCAGCACGACGTCGACCTGGGCTGCCAGTTCTCCCACCTTGGCGCGAACTTTTGCGTTGTGCGGAGGCACGAAATGGATCATGCGCTCCAACCGCGCCGGCAGTTCGACGAACGGGCGCGGCGCGCCGATCGCCAGCGGCTCGAGAAACTTGCGTGGGGCTCTCATCGGAAAATCCTCGGACAAACAGCGATGTCTGTTGAAAGCTAAATCTCGCGAGCGTGAAGCTTCCCCCCTTGCGTTTCGCTCGGCCCCGCAAGGGGGGAAGGGAGCGCGCGCCGCCCGATTTCAGTTTGTGCTCGCCGAGGCGGCGATCGTCGGCGCCGACCACGGCCCGAACAGGTCGATCGCCATCCGCGCGGCGTCGGCTGAAGGCTCGCCCATCGCGCTGGCCTGCACAGCCTCGATCTGGGCGCGCCATTCCTGCGCGGCGATGTCGATCGCGCCTTGAACTTGCACGATCGCGCCTGGCCCTTCCATGCGCGCTCCGACGATTTGCGCCTGGCCGCCCGTGATCTCCAGCCGCGCCCGCGCCGAGGAGAAATTCGTTTCCCCGATCGCCAAGTCGCGAGCGAAATCAACGGGGCGACGCTGGCTCCGACGTAACGCCTGTTCGAAGTTGACCCCGTTTATGGCGCCGTCCTGAAGTTCGATCTCCGCCGAACCGGTCAGCGACGCGGCGAGTTCGGCGGCAGAGGCGCCGGTTGCGCGAAATGATCCCTCGTACCCGCCGCGGCCCGTAAAGGCCGTGACGCCCCATTCGCTCAACGCTGCGCCGATATCGCCGTTCGCGAGGGACGCCGAGGCTTCCATCTGCAATCCATCCGGGGCGTCTTTGATCGAAAATTCGCCCGAAAGCTCTCCCTCACAGGCCGTAGCGTCGAGCAGTCGAACGGTCAGCCGCCGGTCCTTCTGCAGCACGGAGGCGGCGGCGGCTTCGATCCGATGGCCCTGCCACGAGGCCTGCGAGGCCGACACTCGCAAATCCAGGTCGAGCGTTTGGCTGGGCGCGGCTATGAGAGGCTCGCGGCTCCATCGCCCCGAGGAATCCAGGATCGGTCCCGGCTGGTCCCAAAGGGCGGAGATATCCAGCGTGTCGGCGGCGAGGGTGCCCGAAACCGAAGTTTTGCCGGCGACTCGGGAAAACTCGAGCGAACCGTCGAATCGTTGTCCCCCGACATCCAGCCGGGCCTCGCTCAATGCGAGCGCGCCGGAACTTCCGACGGCCTTGCCTTGCAGAGCGATTTCCTGGGCGGCGATCGGCGGGGCGGAGGGGACGCCTATCCAGCGCTCGACCTCGCTCAGCGAGCGGACTCGCGTCGTCAGATCGCCGTCGAAGGTCGCCTTGACGCCGGGCGTCCAGGTCCCGGCGAAGGCCAGTTCGGCCGGACGCGCCGTTATTTTGAGAACGGCCTGGCTGGGCCGCCCGGCGCGAAGCTCGAGCGGCGAGGCGACGTGGCCCGCAAGAGCGACGGGCTCGCCGCGCCAGACGCCGGAGAGGGAAAAGTCGAGGGGACGGTAGACCTTCGTCCATTGGAGCCAACCGTCGACGTTCTCGATCAGAGTGTCTAGGCGGAGGTCCGCGCTGACGATTTTCGCCACGCCGCCTTCCACCTCGATGCGCGTCAACAGCGTTGTCGGCTTGGCGATGATTTGTTCGGCGCCGTCGCGCGCAGCGTCGAGATCGATCATCGCCGTCGGGTTCAGCAACTTTGCGCTAACGGGGGCGAATTCTCCCCGCACCAGCCCCCACGGCCACAGACCAATCTCGGCATTCGGCGCACTGAGAACGCTCACGCCCTTGGCGTCCAGCAACTCGACATCGATCATGCGCAGCGCGGGCCTGGGCAGAAGCGTGAACGATGCCCGCCCCGGCCGGCCCCAGTGCAACCCGCCGACCGGCGCGGTCGCGGAGTTCAGTTGCGCGGCGACGCGCGCCGGGTCGATGGGCCAGCGGTAGACCCCCGCCCCCAGAACACCCAGGACGACCAGCGCGCCCAAAGCCGACAAAGCCCACTTTCCGCCGACCCGCATTCAAAGGGCTCCGATATGCGCGTAAGTTTCGCGCTGTGAACGCCACCTATAGCGCCTTTCTCCGTCGGACGCTGCAAGTCCCTCGGTTCGAGCGACGATGCTCACAACTTCATGTGAGGTTGGCCAGCCGATCGCTTCCACGGCCAACGAATAGGCAGACGCGCGATGGACGCGGGCAAACACGGCGCGTGCTCGCGGTCCAGCAAAAATTTCACCACGGGCGCAATCCGCCGGGTTCAGACCGAGCGGCGTCGGCGTTGTCGATACTGGTCGGCGACGACGGCGGCGATGATGACGGCGCCCTTGATGATTTCCTGGTAATGAGCGTCGACGTTCAGGAACGTGAACCCCGAGGTCAGCACCCCCCAGGATCACGGCGCCGATGACGGTTCCGGTCAACCGGCCGACGCCGCCGGAAAGCGACGTGCGGCCAATGACCGCGGCGGCGATCGCGTCGAGTTCGAAGCCGACGCCGACGCCGGCCTGTCCGCTGATCGCGCGCGCGGTGTGCACGACGCCGCAGAGGCCCGACAACAACCCCGCCAGCGCGTAGACCAGGAGGATGTGACGTTTGACGTTGATGCCGGAGACGCGCGCGGCGAGCGGATTGGCGCCGATCGCGTAGGTGAACTTGCCATAGCGCGTATAGCGCAGCGCGACATGGAAGATCGCCGCGACGGCGAGGAAGATGATCACCGGCCACCAGCCAGCGCCGATCGCGGCGAAAGAATCCGTAAGATTGCCGATCGGCTCACCATTGGTGTCCAATCGGCGACGCCGCGCGCCGAAACCATCATGCCGAGCGTGGCGATGAAGGGCGGGATTTTCGTATAGGCGATGAAACTGCCGTTGATGAGCCCGATGATGAGGCCACCGAGGAGGCCGGCGACGACCGGAAAGATCGGATTGAGACCGGCGAGGGCGGGATAGATCGCGTGCGAATAGTCCGCCTCCTGGGCCAGGCTCGCCGCGAACATCGCGGTCATGCCGACGACCGAGCCCGAAGACAGGTCGATTCCTCCCATGATGATCACTTGCGTCACGCCGACGGCGATGATCCCGATCTCCGCTTCTTGCAGGATCATGATCCGGATGCGCAGCCAGCTGAAGATGAACGTCTGGCCTTCGAAGATCCAGCCCAGCGCCTCGAACAGCAACATCGTGCCGATCATGACGCCGAGAATGCCGAGCTCCGGCGGCAGCGGCCGGCGCCTTCGGTTGCTTGCCTGCGCTTACGACGCGGGCGCCGGCCGGCCCGCGCCGTGGATCTCGTGTTCGAGGGTGCTGAGCCCTTTACCGCCCGCCATGTGGAACATTAGATTTTCGAGCGTGAGTTCCGAGCGAGGCGTGTCGAGATCGACCTCGCCGCGCGCCAGTATCATGAAATGGTCGCCAACGAGAAAGGCATGGTGTGGGTTGTGGGTTATGAAGATCACCCCGATCCCCTGTTCCCGCGCGGCTTGCGTGATGTAGCGCAACACGAGACCGGACTGCGCCACCCCGAGCGCCGCAGTGGGCTCGTCGAGGATTAACACGCGGGCGCCAAAATGCACGGCGCGCGCGATCGCCACCACCTGGCGCTGGCCGCCCGAAAGCGTGCCCACCGGCTGCTCGAGATCTTCGAGGTCGATGCCCATCCGATGCAGCTCGTCCTGCGTGCGGGCCCACATCTCAGCCGTGTCGAGCCGACGAAGAGGGCCTCTGCCCTTCTCCAACTCGGAGCCAAGGAAGAAGTTGCGCCACACCGGAAGGAGCGGAACCAATGCAAGCGTCTGGTAGACCGCGGCGATGCCGAGATCGAGCGCCTCGCGTGGCGAGGATAAACGTCGGGGCCGGCCGTCGACCAGGTACTCGCCCTTGTCATGGGGGAACAGCCCGGCGATGATCGAGATCAACGTCGACTTGCCGGCGCCGTTGTCGCCCAGAATGCAGGTTACTTCGCCTTGGCGAACGCTCAGGTTTACGCCGCGGAGCGCGCTGATGTTTCCGTAGTTCTTGCCGATGTTGTTGAGCTGGATGATCGGTGCGTCAGAGCGGGCCATCTCACTTCCCCTTCGTCGCGCGGGCGCGGATCCAGCTGTTCACGACTGTGGCGAGCACGAGCATCGCGCCGACAAAGAATTGGAACCAGTCAGGGTCCCAGTCGGCGTAGATGACCCCCTCGGTCGTCATGCCGAAGATGAAGGCGCCGAGCGCCGAGCCTACGGCCGATCCGTAGCCGCCGGTCAACAGGCAGCCCCCGACCACCGAGGCGGCGATGTAAAGCAGCTCGTTGCCGATGCCGGCACCCGATTGCACGGTGTCGTAGGCGAAGAGCTGGTGCATCGCGAGGAACCAGCACCCGAAGCCGACCAGCATGAAGAGGGCGATCTTTACGTGCGTTACCGGGACGCCCACCGCGCGGGCGCTGTCGCCTTGGCCGCCCACGGCGAAGATCCAGTTCCCGGCCTTGGTGCGCAGGAGAACCCAAGTGGCTATGGCGACCAGGATGAGCCAATAGACGATGGCAATGGAGACCTGCACGTGACCGAATTGGAAGTTCGCCGCGAATATGGTCTTCAACGCATCAAACCCTGCCATGCCGGATATATCTTCGGTGGCCACGTTGCCGGTGATCAGCTTGCAGATGGCGATGTTGAGCCCTTGCAGCATCAGGAAGGAGCCGAGCGTCACCAGGAAGCTGGGCAGCTTGGTGCGAATCAGGAGCGACCCGTTCATAGCGCCGAGCGACAGCGCAAAGGCGAGCGAGAAGACGACGCCGACCCACAGGCTGCCGGCTACGTGAGTGGCAAAGATCGAGGCGGCGAGCGAAATCGTGGTGACCGCTACACCGGCCGAAAGGTCGAATTCGCCTCCAATCATCAGAAGCGCTATCGCCACGGCGGGAATACCGATGGTCGACGCCTGGTAAAGCACGGTGGTGAACGCAGGCACCTGCCGGAAAGGCGGCGCAATGATCCAGAAGAACACGAATACCAGGACCGCGCCGCCGAGGGCGCCGGCCTCCGGCCGCTTGAGAATCCTCTTCCACGCGCTCTGCGGCCGCACCTGTTGGCGCCGCGCCGCCTCCTCGGCAATCGTCGTTGTCATGTATTCCTCCCGTCGGCTGCGTCTTTGCCAGCCGGGAGCGGAACTCCCGGCCGGCCAGACCCGGCGTTACGTTTCAAGCCGTCGCCTCTGGCCAGATTACCGCGTTCCGGCCTTGGCGAACTTAGCGACCGCGGCGGCGTTGTCCTTGGTCACGAAGAACGGGCCGGTCAGCACGGGGCCGCCACCGCCAACAGTGTCGCCATTGGTGATGTTGAGCCAGAGCATGTCAACCGCTTCATAGCCTTCGACATAGGGCTGCTGGTCGATCGCCCATTGCAGCTTGCCTTCGGAGATCAAGCCGACGGCCACTGGGCTCATGTCGAACGTGCCGACCTTGGCGCTGCTGCCAGCGGCCCCGATCGCGTCGAGCACGACCGGCGCGAAGGGCGCGCCGAGCGTCACCACGTAGTCGATCGACGGGTCCTGTTGCAGCTTGGCCTGCATGCGCGCCTTCACCGTCGGCATGTCGTAGCCGGTGGCGTAGAGCACCTCCATCTTGCCCTTGAACGTGTCCTTGATGCCATCACAGCGCGCCTCGAGCTGAACCGCGCCCTGCTGCTGGTCGAGGCAGATGGCGTTCTTGCCGCCTTCCTTGTTCAACTCCTCGCCGACCGCCTTGCCCGCGACCGACTCGTCCTGGCCGGCATAGCCCAGAAGGCCCTGGCTCTTCCACTGGCCGACTCCGGCATTGAAGCCGACGATCGGAATGCCCGCCGCCTGCGCCGCCTTCACCGTCGGCGCTTCCGCGTCGGGGAAGGCCAGCGTCAGCGCGATGCCGTCCACATGCTGGTCGATCACGTTCTGGATCAGTTGGGCCTCCTTGGCCGCTTCCGGCGCCGCCAGATAGAGCAGCTTCACGTGATCCTTTTCGGCCGCCGCGTTGGCGCCCTTGCGGATGATGTCCCAGAACGTGTCGCCCGGCTGGGCGTGGGTGATCATCGCGAACGTCAATTCTTTGTCCGCGGCGTTCGCCGGGCTCGCAAGAACCGCGGCCGCGCAGGCCAGGACGGCGCCGGCGGTCAGCGCAAGAGCCGTCGTTCCCTTCAGGTCTTTCATCCGTTTCCTCCACTCAGGTTTGCGCCTCTTAGGCGCGGTTCAGGCCAATGCGGATCGCATGGCCAATTTCCTAAAAATCGAATCATAAGAAGTGACTCCCGTGGTTTGAGAGCTCGCCTTCCATCACCAGGATGTTGCCCCTGCCGCCGAGCAGTTTGCAGATCGCCTGGGTCTCGAGCGTTTCCGATTGGGCTTCGTTCGAGGCGAAAGGCGGCCTTCGGCCCGATCCTTTCGACATCGTCCGGCTCGCGGTTGACGTAGACGAGCGGTACGCCGGCGTCGGCGGCGGCCTTGGTTATCGCGGCCGTGGCGCCGGTGTCCACGGGGTTCATTATGATCGCGATGAAATTTTGAACCTGGCTGAGCTGTTTGGAGACGTCGTCCATGGCGTCCTCGATCTGCAGCGACAGGCCGGGAACGGCGGTGTAGCGAGAACTGCGCGGTGCGCGGTCCGAATAGTCGGATTTTTCGAAATGGGAGCTGCTCGGCTGGGGGAGCGCGGAAGAGGGTCGCGACAATCGCCGACATGAGCGCGCCTCCCTGAATTTCGCGCGCCGGTCTACCGGCGCTTCCGGGCGATACGTAACAAATGTTCCAAATTCCGTCAACAACAGAATGAATGTTCCAAAAAAATGTTTTTGCGCGAGGAGGACGTCCTGGGGACGGGCGAGACGAGGAAGCCGATGGGACCCTGATTCTGGGCTTTGGGGGAATTGCACGCCACCAGATTGATTTGCCCTGGCTTCGAACAAGCTCTAGATGTGCCCGCCAAGACATGCGCTCAGCGGCATTGCCCATCGTGTCGGAGGAAAAAGAATGGCCAAAGGATATTGGATCACGTTCTATCACTCTATTTCTGATCCCGAGGCGCTGGCTGCGTACGCGAAGCT
>JBAQGU010000232.1:0-5867 GCA_049287975.1 Roseiarcus sp. | reverse complement strand
CGCTCTGCTCGATCCGGCCCCATAGGGTGTTCGAAGAACGCCCGTCTTTGGACGGGCTATGAGGCCACTTTCCCCCGCAAGAGCGGGGAAGGGGTGCGCATCACTTCGTCTCGAGTTTCATCGCCCCGCCAGAAGCCGAGGAGGCGTAGAGCTTGTCGATGATTTCGATGACGTGGCGCTGGCGCGACGCGCTCGCGCCGTCGACCGCCGCGCCGCCGGCTATCTGCTCCGCGAAAGAATGCATGATCACGCGATCCCCGTCCCACGGCGCGAGAGCTGGCCTGTAGCAGTTGGACATTCCGTTGTATTCGATCGTGGCCGCCCCGGCGATCGGCTGTTCGGGCGAATAGACCACGATCGGGTTGATCTTCGAGGCGGGGTTGATGAAGATCAATCCCGTCGTTCCGTAAATTCTGGTTTCGCAGATGACATTTCGGTGGTCGGACGGGGAGCACCAGTTGGCGCGGATCGTCGCGAGGATCCGGTCGGGCCATTCGACGACCGCAGCGACGTTGTCGTCGACCGTCACTCTGATGGTCTCTCCCGCCTCTGACGTCCGCTCAGGGAATACGGTGTTGATGCGGCCGAATACGCTCGCCGCTGGTCCAAACAAATAAGTGAGCTGGCTGACCAGATAGATGCCGAGATCGGCGGCCACGCCCCACTCCGCCTTTTTACGATCGAAAAACCACGGCGCGTGTTTCGGCCCGCGATGCGCCAGCACCGCGTCCGCGGAGCTGACCCTTCCGATCGCCCCGTCGCCGAGCAACCGCTTCGCCTCCTCCACCGGCGGACTCCCGTCGAACGGGAGGGCCATGAACACTCGCCGTGATCGCTCGGCGGCCTGGAGAATCCGACTGGCGTCGGCGACAGACGTCGCGATCGGCTTTTCGCAGAGCACGTGCTTGCCTGCCTCGAGGCTCCGGATCGCAATCTCGGCATGGCTCGGATGCGGCGTCGCAATCACGACCGCTTCGAGCTCCGAAGCGCGGAGCAGCGCGTCCAGGTCGGGATAAATCCTGCCGCCGTATTGCTCGACGATCGGCTCGCACAACGAGGACGTGCGCGATTGAACGCCGACGAGCTCGAATTCAGGCGAGCCGGCGATCGCCGGGAAATAGCGCGCGCGGGCGATGTCCCCGCATCCGATGACGGCTATCCCAATTTTCGACATCGGTCGTCCCTCCCCATTCTCTGTTGTCGGCCGCAGCGGCGTCAGCGCGGCTGCACGCGCTCGACCGGTTCGCCGGCGCCTTTCTCCGCCGATTTCATCCCCGCGTCGAGGATCGCCATCGCCGCGAGGTTGATCGGATAGGCGAGCGTCGGATGCAGGGGATCGCCAGTCTCGAGATGGTGGAGGAATTCCTCCCCGATCGTGGCGCGGCCCCGCGGCAGGGGCTCGCCCTTTTCCACCACGCTCGGTGCCCTCGCGCCGCGGTCGCGATAGACCAGGATATCCGCTCCGTCGACGACGATCGTCCCCTTCGTCCCATAGAGGATCGGCCCGTTGGCGACCCCGCGATGAAAAGTGGTCCAGCTCCCCTCCAGAATCGCGATCGCCTTCGGGAAGCGCAGCAGCATGGCCGCGTTGTCGTCAGCGTTGCCGAAGCCGCTCATCAGGTTCGCCTCGAGGCACTGAACCGTGTCGGGCGGATTCGGCAGCAGCCAGGAGGTCAGGCACGCGCCGTAGCAACAATAGTCCAGCATCGCGCCGCCGCCTGCCTCCGTCTGATGCCACCATTCCATCCCCCTCTCGGCATCGGTCACCTCGCCCGAGACCACCGTGGCGCCGGGATGTACGCTGCCGTGCGCGAGCGGGCCGAGCGACTCCCCATTGCGCCACTTGAGCTCCCAGACATCGCCGATCGCGCCGGCGTCCAACAGCTCCTTCAGCCGGCGTATCGCCGACGACCACGTGATCGGCCAGTTCACCGCGAGAGCGACGCCGGCCGTCTCGGCGGCCGACTTCATCCGCAACGCATCTTGCAGGCTGGCCGCCATGGGCTTTTCCGTCACCATGTGGACGCGGTGCTGCGCCGCCGCTTCGGCGACTTCGGCATGCCGGGCATTTTCGGGACACAGGATCGCGATATCCAGCTTCTCCGCCCGCAGCATCTCCCGGTAGTCCTCGTATGCCCGTGGGCCGCCGGGCGCGGCGAGCGTTCGCTGCATATTGGCTCGTCGGCTGCCCTCGACTGTGATCGTCGACGGCGTTCGCGGCTGCGTGTCCGCGCAGGCGACGATTTCGGCGCGGCCGGTGGCGATGAACCGGTCGACCAGTTCGTTCACATGCATGTGCGCGAAGCCGATCACGCCCACCCGATAAGACTTCCCGCTTCGATCGCTCATGGACGGACCCCGAGACAAAGACCAACCTTAAGCAAATATTCGCCGCCTCGCCAATGGCGCCGAGTCAAATCGGAGGACCCACCGATGTGCGTTCAGCGCAGACAGATTGTGGTTTGGCGCTCCTCGAGACGATGACCGGCAGAGTAAATTCTAGCGTGAACGTCAGTGGTGTTGACATCGTTGTTGGCATCCCGAATATCGACTCTGCGGTGAAAAGCCAAGCAAACTACCGAAGCGCGAAGCGCTTAACTGAGGAGCAACGCTGAGGAGGCCGCGGCCCGATGAGGTCGTCCGCCGAAGCTACGTCGAGCTGGAAATCGTGCGCCAAAGGGAACGGCAAGAGCCGCCCACGCGAGGCGATCCAGTCGAATGAGTCAAACAGGGAGGAAATAACATGATCGTCAAATTTGGCCCTACGGCGCTGATGGCCGCGGCGGCCTTGTCCATGGCGCTCGGCGGCGCCAAGGCCACCGGTCTCTCGCTGACGCTATGGCACAACACCCAGGACACGCAAGGCGTGCTGGCTCTCTACAAGGCCTACGAGAAGGCGTCGGGCAACAAGCTCGTCTTCGTCGACATTCCGGCCGACGGCTTCGAAACGGCGACCCTGACCAGATGGGCCTCGGGCGACCGTCCCGACATTCTCGAGTATCATCCGGGGGCGGCCGACATGGCCCACTTCAACCCCGCGCAGAACTTGGTGGATCTGAGCAACGAAGCCTTCGTGAAGCAGTCGTCGATCTACGACATCGGAGGTCGCGCTGCCGACGGCAAGGTCTACGCCGCCATCACCACCTTCCCGGAAACTTGGGGGGTCTATTACAACAAGAAGCTGCTCGCCGATCACGGCCTCAAGCCCGCGACGACCTTCGTCGAGTTGAAGGCGCAATGCGCAATCTTCTCCAAGGCCGGCGTCACCACGATGCACGAGGCGGGCGCCTCGGGATGGCCGGTGGCGGTCGAGCCGATGCTGTACGCGAGCACGATCGCCCCGCCCAATTATGTTGCGGAGGTGATGGCGCACAAAGCCAAATTCAACGACCCAGACTCGCCGATGCTCGCGGGTCTGAAGGATTGGAACGACCGCAAAGCCGCCGGTTGCTTCAACAAGGATATGACGACCGCCACCTTCGAGGCCGGCGCCAAGGCGGTCTACACCGGCACGGCGGCCTATCAGATGATCCATTCGAACATCGCCGCGGTGTACCTGGACGAAGCGGGCGGGGACAAGGCCAAGCTCGATGAGAAGGTCGGCTTTGTCCAGGTGGGCGCCACGGAGCCGAAGACCACGGTCGACGCAGGCCCGATCGGCACCTACATGGTTCCCAAGACCGGCGACAGCGCCGAGGAGGCCGCGGCGCTCGATTTCATCCGCTTCGTCACCGGTCCCGGCTACCCCGACTACATCAAGATCTCCGGAACGTTTCCGATCGTCAATGGCGTGTCCGACCCCGACGCCTCGCAGTTGCTGAAGGAAATCAAGGCGGCATACGACAAAGGTCCGAGGGTCGTCCTGATCAATCAGAACGTCCCCGGCGCCTTGGGCAACTTGATGCAGGTCATGAGCGAGCTAACCGTCGGCCAGTTGGCGCCGCAACAATCCGCCGATAAGCTCCAGCAAGGTGTGGTTGAGGCGGCCCAGGCACAGGGGCTGCCGGGCTGGTGAACCCGGCGCCTCAGACGATCGCCGGCGCGCCGTCATGACCAGCGCGGCGCGATATCGGCATGAGGTCGAGGTCAGCGCCCGCGCTGTCCTCGGTCGCTTCGTCGCGCCTCCCGCCATCTGGTTCGCGCTACCCGCGTTCCTGTTCGTCGGCGTCTTCTTCGTGGCGCCGCTGATTCTCAATGTGCCGTTGTCGTTCTCCAACTGGACCACCTATAGGACGGCGATCGTCTGGAACGGCTTCGCCAATTTCAATCTGCTGTATGGGCAGGGCTATCTGATCAACGCCATCTGGGTAACGATCGCTTATTCGGTGATCGCGATGCTGGTGCAGAACGTGGTCAGCCTGAGCCTCGCCTACGCGCTCAGGGAAAGCACGCTGCTCAACGGCTTCTTTCGTTCGCTGTTCTTCCTCCCGGTGCTGGTCTCGCCGCTCGCCGTCGGCTATATCTGGCGCGGCATCCTCGATCCCGCCGGACCGCTCGACAGCTTCATTTCCATCTTGTGCCGGGCGGGTTCCATTACTCCTGGCTCGGGAACACAACGACGGCGCTGCCGGCGGTCGCGTTCGTGGACGCCTGGAAGTGGATCGGCCTGACGACGCTCGTCTACATCGCCGGCATCAATTCGGTGCCCCGCGAATTGCACGAGGCTGCGCGGATGGACGGCGCTAGCGCCTGGCAGACCTTCTGGCGGGTCACCTTTCCGCTGCTCGCACCCGCCTTCACGTTCAATGTGGCGGTCACGCTGATCGGCGCCTTCAGCGCCTACGACGTGATCCAGGCGACGACGGGCGGCGGCCCAGGCAGTTCGACCCGCTCCATCAACGTATTGCTTCGCATTCAGTGGGGAATGGGCAATTTCGGTACGGGCAGCGCGCTCGGCCTGATTGTGACCGTCATGGTGGTCGTCGTCGCGATTCCGCTTGTCGCCTATCTCAGGCGGCGGGAGGTATGAGCGTGCGCGCCAGTCGTCCCTGGACCGTGGCTCGCTACGCGGGTCTGAGCATCTTTGCGATTCCCTGGATCGTCGTGCCGATCTGGCTGGTGCTGGTCAATTCGTTCAAACAGGCTGGCGAGGCCGCCGCCCTGGATCTCAGTCTGCCCAGCGTCTGGTCTTTCGTCGACAACTATGCGACGGTGCTCGTGCAGGGGAATTATCTGGGCGCGCTGGCGAACAGCCTCCTGGTCAGCATTCCGACCATCCTCGCTGTGGTGCTGATCGGGGCCGCCGCCGCCTGGGGCTTCGGGCGCAGCCGATCGAAGCTCATGCAGTTCGGCTACTATGTGATCGCGCTCTCGATTCTGATCCCGCCCTCGTTGATCCCGACGATATATGTGCTGCGGGATCTGCATCTCGACGGCTCGACGCTAGGCTACATTCTGGTGCTGGTCGGCACGCGCATGGGCGTAGTCGTGTTTCTCGCGACGGGCTTCGTCCGCGCCACCCCGACCGATATCGAGGACGCGGCCTGCATGGACGGCGCCAACCGGCTGCAGATATTCTTCCTCATCATGCTCCCCTTGCTGGCGCCGGTGCTGTTCGTCGGCAGCGTCATCCTCCTGATCACGGTCTGGGGCGACTTTTTCTTCGCCACCTTCCTGTTGCCGGGACCCACACGCGCCACGCTGCCGCTCGCGCTCTATTCTTTCGCCACGAGCTCGGTGCAGAGCTTCCGCTGGAATTTGGTGTTCGCCCACGTCGTGCTGTCGTCGCTGCCGCTGGTGATTGCCTACGTCTTCATCCAACGACGCGTCATCGGCGGGCTGACCGAAGGCGCGCTCAAGGGATAAGTGAGGTGCGTCATTTTAACGTTTGTGTCATTCCCGCGAAAGCGGGAATCCAGAGCCCCGGC
>JBAQGU010000231.1:0-4326 GCA_049287975.1 Roseiarcus sp. | reverse complement strand
CCGGCGTTGTCGAGCTGGGCGGCCTCCTTCTGCTCTTCGTCCAGAGACTGCAGCGCAGTCAAAAGAATCAGGCTGGCGAACGGCAGCCATTGCCACGTGACGATCAGAATGATCGCAAACATCGGGCAGGTGGTGAACCAATCGATCACCGGCAGGTGGAGCGAATTGGAGATCCAGGCGAACAGGCCGGAAACCGGGTTCATCAGCATGTTTTTCCAGACCAGCCCGCTGACGGTCGGCATCACGAAGAACGGGGCGATCACCATCACGCGGACGACGTTCTGACCAAAGATCGGCTGATCCATCAGCAGCGCCACGAGAATTCCGCCGACGACGCTCAAGACCAGCACGGAAACCACGAGAATCAGGGTGTTTTCCAAGGCGCCGATGAAGTCAGGGTCGGATAGAAAGTCGAGGTAGTTTCCAAATCCAATGAAGCGCCTGGATTCCGGATCGAGCAAATTGTAATTGAGCGCCGAAAAATACAGCGTCATTGCCAGCGGCACGATCATCCACAGGAACAGCAGGATGACCGAAGGCGCGACCAAAAGGCGGCCCGCGGTGGTGGTCTGTTGCGTTGCCATGACCAAAGTCCTGTTAGACCAGACGTCGAACGGTTCGGCGGGAGTACGAGGCCAGAGCGTGATGCCGAAGCCCCCGATCGCGTCGGCGAATCTTCGCGGCAAACCTATTGCGCGTCCTCGGCGCGTTCGACGGGAAAATGCCCTCCCCGTCGGGGGAGGGGCCGAGGCGGGAGGAGGGCCTCGGAAAGTTGTGACGGCGGCCCGTTGAGCCGCCGTCTCTGGGCCGTTATTTATAATAGCCGGCCTTCTTCATCGCCGCTTCGGTGCTTGCCTGAGCCTTGGCCAGCGCCGCGTCCTCGGTCATATTGCCCGCCAGGGCGGCGGAGAAATCCTGACCGACGTCGGTGGCGATGCCCGCGAACTCGGGGATGGCGACGAACTGCACGCCGACATAGGGAACCGGCTCCACCGTCGGATGCGTCGGATCGGCCGAGTCGATCGACTTCAGCGTCAGCTCGGCGAAGGGCGCCGCTTTCAGATAGTCGGGGTTCTTATAGAGCGAAGTGCGCGTACCTGGCGGGACGGAGCCCCAGCCCAACTTCGAGGCGACGAGATTGAGATAGGCTTTGTCGGTCGCCCACGAGATGAACTTCTCCGCCGCATCGACCTTGGCCGAGCCCGAGGGAATCGCCAGCGACCAGGCCCAGAGCCAATTGCCGCGCTTGCCCTTGCCGTCGTCGGGCGCGAGCGCGAAGCCGACCCTGTCGGCGACGGTGGAATCCTTGCCGGTGACAAAGGACGCCGCGACGGTAGCGTCGATCCACATGCCGCACTTGCCCGAGTTGAACAGCGCGAGGTTCTCGTTGAAGCCGTTCGAGGACGCGCCGGGAGGGCCGTCCGCCTTCATGATCGCGAGATAATAGTCGAGCGTCGCCTTCCATTCCGGCGAGTTGAACTGGGGCTGCCACTTCATGTCGAACCAGCGCGCGCCGAACGAATTCGACGTGGCGGTCAGGAACGCCATGTTCTCGCCCCAGCCGGCCTTGCCGCGCAGGCAGATTCCGTAAATGCCGGCGGCCTTGTCAGTCATCTTGTCGGCGGCTTCGCGGATGAACTTCCAGTCCGGCGCCTCGGGCATCTTGAGGCCCGCCTTGTCCATCAGGTCCTTGCGATACATCACGAAGGAGCTTTCGCCGTAGAACGGCGCGGCCTCGAGCTTGCCGTTGACCGTCAGGCCGGAACGGATCGCGGGCAGCAGATCGTTCTCGTCATAGTCGGCGCCGAGCTTGTCAAGTGGGACCAGCCAGCCCCTCTTGCCCCAGATCGGAACCTCGTAGGTGCCGATGGTCATGATATCGAACTGGCCACCCTTGGTGGCGATGTCGGTCGTCACCTTCTGGCGCAGCACGTTCTCTTCTAGCGTCACCCAGTTGAGCTTGATATCGGGGTTCTTCTTGGTGAAATCGTCCGTCAGCTTCTGCATGTCGATCATGTTGCCGTTGTTCACGGTGCCGATCGTCAATGTCGTTTCGGCATAAGCGGAGAGCGATAGCATTGTCAGGGCGGAGGCCCCGAGGAGACTCTTCAGAAGAGCCGTCATGTCTGTTTCCTCCATAAGCGGGGCTACGCTCATATGTGAGCATTTGCCTTCCGTGCGGGCGAATATTCGGCGCCTACGCACTAATGTCAACCCGAAATCGATGCTGCACCGCAGCAAAAATTACCGATTCATTTCGATCCGAGGCGAGCCGCGCCAGATCTCACCGCCGCAGCAGATGTTCGGCGGTGTTTTCGTCGGTGATCAGCCCTGAGATCAGCCGACCGAGCAGAGCCGCACGCAACGCCGCTCGACGCGACGACCCCATCGCGACCCCGATCATAAGACGCTTGGCGGGCTGCCGCAATGGTGCGCTGGCGACGCGATCGTTGAGATTCCCCGTCAGCAGACGCCCGTGCGAATCGAACGCCCAGCCGGTGATCTCGCCCACCGCGCCGGCGCGGCGCAGCGCCTCGTTCTCCTCGGCGGTGATGAAACCGTCCATGAGCAGCGCCGAATTCTCGCCGAGCGAACCGACGCCGACGAAAGTCACGTCGGCCCGGTCGACGAGTTCGAGCACGCTGCGCACTGACGGCAGGCTCATGAAGAGGTCGCGCTCCTCGATCGACCGCGCGATGACGGGCAGCGGCATGGGATAGTGAGGCGCGCGCACCGAGTCCGAAACCCGGATGATCACGTCGTAGAACGACGCCGAACCGTCGACCTTGCCGGTTCCGACCAGGGCGACGAGGCGGTGTTGCGGGCATTGCATCGCCGGCAACTGGTCGGCTACCGCGCGCATCGTGCGCCCCGTGCCGATGCCGATGACGACCGGATCGGGTCGGCGCAGCCAGCGCTCCATTTCCGCCGCCGCCATTTGCGCGATGCCCAGGGTCGAAGAGGCGGACGTCGGATCGCTCGGAGAGACCTCGCAATGGTGCAGGTCGTAGCGTTGGCGCAACGCCGAGGAGAGTTCCATGCAGCGCGCGATGGGATGATCCAGGCGAACCTTGATCAATCGCTCGCTCATCGCCAGCGAGACCAGACGCTGCGCCGTTTGACGGGAAATGCCGAGCTTCCGCGCGATCTCGTCCTGGGTGTTGCCCGCGACGTAATAGAGCCAGCCCGCACGGGCGGCGTCGTCGAGCCGAGCGCTTTCGCCTTCGACATTTCTGCCCATATGGGCTCCTATAGCAGAGGATTCGCAAAATGGCCGTCCTACCGCGAACCCAGCGATATACGGTAGGGGTACGGTGTGATACCCGACCGAGGACGGTTGAACGACCGGGATAAGTGCTCTCGTCCGAGGGCCCCTCGGAAAGGGCCACTTCGTGGGAATGAAGCAGACTATAGAAGTATTGAACCAGATGGTTGTCGACGAGATCATCGCTTCCTATGCGATCGGGGGAGCAATCGCTGCGTTTAGATATATCGAACCGGCATCGACGGATGATCTGGATATCCTCGTTTCCTTCGACGCCGATGCCGGACTGTCGGGCCTAGTGTTGCTAACCCCAATTATTTCCTACTTGAGCAAGAAAGGTTATACGGAGTTCCTGAGAGAAGGGCTTCTTATTGAAAAGTGGCCGGTGCAATTTCTTCCGGTGGCCTCTGCGCTCGACGCGGAGGCGCTGATGGGAGCGGCGAGCATCGAAATCGAGATCAATCCCGATGAGGGAAGCGTGCCGACACGCGTCTTGAGCGCCGAACATTTGATGGCGACGGCCTTGAATATCGGAAGGCCAAAAGATCATATTCGCCTCAACCAATTCATCGAGGCTGGCGTATTCAACCCCTCCACCCTATCTAGCATCATTGAGCGACACGGACTGCGGGCGAAGTGGGCTGGATTTTGTCGTCGGTTTGGAATTGACGATCCCCTGACCCTCGGGCGAAAAGCATGACCAATATGGGCGCGAAGTACCCAGATATCTCCGACATCCTTCAACGCAAGGCCGAGGGCCGGAAGGAAATCGCCGCGCGAACCTTCGGACAGAAGATCGCGATGGTCGAGGCCATGCGGGAACGTCTCGCGCCGTTGAAACGCTTGCGTGAGAAAGAACAGGCGGAGCGCGAAAAAGCTGGGGCGGTCAAATCCTGACAGGCTGTCAAGGCTTCGATTCGCCGGTTTTCGCGAGGTATTTGACGTCCGGCAGACGGGACCAAGCCCGCGCCGCACGTAAACTTTGCTATTACGCCAATCTCTGCAAGACCGAGCGACGCCAGTCGTCCAAGAGCCCCGGCAATTCGCGCATGTCGTCGAAG
>JBAQGU010000230.1:0-5590 GCA_049287975.1 Roseiarcus sp. | reverse complement strand
GTCGATTTCCTTGTCGATTTTTGGCTCTGTTGAAGCGAACGGAATGTCGATTTTTGCGCGAGCCCGCTGCTTGGGTCGGCGGAACGCGTCGCGCGGACTTCAAGGCGCGGCGCGCGTTTCGAGTCTGCTACGGGTCAGCCGGAGCCTTCCTGGTCGCGTGGATGATTCCCGCGCCGCTGGGCAGGGTGATCCTCTGCACGTCCGCGCATCGGGCGGCCTCCAGCCACTCTGCGTGTTCGGCGCGCGTGTAGGAAGCCCCGGCGGGATAGAGGTTGAGGAACGTCAGGTTCAGGAACACGGCCGTGCGCGGCCCCATGCGATCGTCGTCGAGGATGCCGCCGCCGACGATGTAGATCGTCCCGCCGGGCCGCAGCGCCGCCGCCCCGTTCGCGATCGCGATCGCCGCGTCGGCCGGCGCCAGCACCTGCACGAGAGCCCGCAGCACCACCGCATCGTGCGTCCCGCTCGGCGGCCCCGCCAAGATGTCACCCGCCTCGATCGATACGAGTTCGCCGCCGGGCGTCTCTCTCAAGATCGGGGCTGCGAGCGCGGCGGTGCGTGGCAGATCGAACAGGATCGCCTTCAATCCGGGGCGCCCATGGCAAAGCGTCGCGGCGAGTCCGCCCGAGCCGCCGCCGACATCGACGACCGACCGATAGCGAGAAAAGTCGAAGCGCTGCAACAGGTCACGGCCGGCGCCGATCGCGCTCGGGTGCATCCCGCGCAGCATCGCCGCCATGTGCTCGTCCGACGCCTGGGAGAAATCGTGCAGGGCGGCCGGCCGCCCCGAACGCAGCGATTGCGCCGTCTCGAGGTCGGCGCGCCACAGCTGATCGAGCAGCTCGTGCATTCCCCCGAGATAGCCGGGCAGCCCTTTGACCAGGAAATTCGCGGCTTCCGAGGAATTGGCGAAACCGCCCTCGCGACGCTCCAGCAGGCCGCATACGACGAGCGCGTAGAGCAGCCGCGACAACGGTTCCTCCGCGACGCCAAGCGCCGAAGCGAGGTCGGCGGCGTCTCGTACACCCTCGCCGAGACTCGTGAAGACCTCGAGTTGCATCCCGGCGAGCATGGCGAGGGCCGGCGGGACGCTCGCCATCAGACCCTGGATCCTCTCGGCCGAAGCCGCGACGGATGGCTTGCCAGTCGCACTGTGGTCCATGTCCCCTACCCTGTCCGCGATCCCCGGAACCATAATCGGGCCCTTTGATACCCCCTCTCCCGCTCTTGCGGGAGAGGGGTGAGGGCGCGCCGCGATGCGCCCCCTGAGGGACGCCACATCCGGCGCCTGGCCCGTCGAAAGACGGGCGTCTTTGGACCCCCTATGGCGCCACCTTCTCCCGCAAAGCGGGAGAAGGGACTCGCCGTTCCTCCTATACACTTCCCGCGCCTTCGCTTATGCAGGGGCGTTATTGCTGCATCGCGAAAGTCGAGTCCCGATGGCTGAAATGCCCTATTCCAGCGACCGCCTCGCCACTGTGTTCGGCGGCTCCGGCTTCGTCGGCCGGCATATCGTTCGCGCTCTGGCGCGCGAGGGCTGGCGCGTCCGCGCCGCGAACCGGCGCCCTGATCTGGCGGGGTTTCTCAGACCGCAAGGTACGGTCGGACAGATCGAGCCGGTGCAGGCCAATCTGCGCTATCCCGATTCGGTCGCGGCGGCGATCGATGGCGCCGACGTCGTGGTCAGCGCCGCCGGCGTCAAGAGCCAGCACGGGCCCCAGAGCTACGAAGCCGTGCATGTGTCCGGCGCCGGCGAAATCGCGCGCGCCGCCCGCGCCGCCGGGGTGCGCACGCTGGTGCAGATCTCCGGCATCGGCGCGGATTCCGCTTCGGCCAATCCCTACATTGCGAGCAAGGGCCGTGGCGAGGAGGCCGCGCGCGCGGAATTTCCTGACGCCATCATACTGCGCCCTTCGGTCGTGTTCGGACCCGAAGACGAATTCCTCAACCGCTTCGCCGCGCTCGCACGCTTCATGCCCGTGCTGCCGCTGTTCGGCGGCGGGGAGACGCGGTTGCAACCGGTCTTCGTGGGCGACGTGGCGCTCGCGGCCGCTCGCGCCCTCGACGGGGCGGCCGAGGCCGGGCAGACCTACGAACTCGGCGGCCCCGAAATCATGACCCTGCGCCAGACAGTGCAGCTCGTGCTGCGCATCGTCGAGCGGCGCCGCGGACTGATCGGCCTGCCGTTCGGCGTCTCCAGCGCCATCGCCGGGGCCACCGAGATCGCCAGCGCGCTGACGCTCGGAGTTTTCCCGAAGGCGTTGACCACGACGCGCGACCAGGTCGAGCTGTTGCGCGAAAACAACATCGTCTCCGAAAACGCGATAGCTAAAGGACGCACGTTCGCCGGTCTGGGGATCGATCCGCAAGGCATCGAGGCGATCGCACCGGCCTATCTCGTGCGTTTTCGCAAGACGGGGCAGTACGCGTCCAGCCGCACGGCGTGAGGGAAAGCCGTTCCAGCGCGATTCTCTTGCGAAAGCCGGCTCTTGCGTGGGGGCGCGGATTAGGCTTCACTCCGGGGCAGGCGCGCTCGCGCGCGCAAATGTATTCCGAGGCCGGTTCTTTGTCGCTTTCCACCGCCGACTATCTCGTCGACCGTCGCCGCCTGCGCAAGCAGGTCACGTTTTGGCGGGTTGTCGCGTTCGTGGTAGCGGCGCTCGCCATAATTGGGCTGGGACTGCGGTTCGCCGTGAAGTCGGGCGTCGCAGGGACCCATATCGCGCGCCTTTCGATCTCTGGGGTGATCACCGGCGACGCGGATACCGTGAAGCTCCTTCGCTCCGTCGCCGATTCCAAGACGGCGGTCGCCGCGGTGCTGACGATCGACAGTCCCGGCGGCACAACCGAGGGTTCGGAAGTCCTATATGAGGAGATTCGACGTCTGGCGGCCAAAAAGCCCGTCGTGGCCGTCGTCGGCACGGTGGCGGCTTCGGGCGCCTATATCGCCGCGCTGGGCGCCGACCGGATCTTCGTGCGCGGCAATTCGATCGTCGGATCGATCGGCGTCCTCATGCAATTTCCCAATGTGTCCGGCCTCATGGACAAGCTCGGCGTCAAACTGGAATCGATCAAATCGTCGCCGCTGAAGGCCGCCCCGAACGGCTTGGAGCCGACCAGCGAGGCCGCGCGCGATGCAATGGCGGCGCTGATCGCCGACAGCTTCGCATGGTTCAAGGGCCTCGTGAAGGAACGTCGTCAAATGAGCGAGGATGAACTCGCTCGCGTCGATGACGGGCGCGTGTTTACGGGCCGCCAGGGGATTCCGCTGAAGCTCGTCGACGCCATCGGCGGCGAGCGCGAGGCGATCGCTTGGCTGCAGGCCGAAAAAGGGGTCACGAAGGACCTTCCGGTACGCGATTGGAAGCCGGAAGACGGGTTTACAGGTCTGAAATTCACCAGCTTGGCAGCGGATGTCGCTCAAGCCGCGGGGTGGTCCGAGCTCGCAGGGGCGCTGCGGCGCGCGGCTTTGAACACCGAGGTCGGAACGGACGGGCTTTTATCGCTTTGGAAATTTTCATCTGGGGAATAGCGCGCATCGATCAGTGATCGCGTGCTGTTTGAGTCGAGGGGCGTCGTCTTGATCAAGTCGGAACTGGTGCAGCGCCTCGCGGCGCGGAACCCTCATCTGTATCAACGCGACATCGAACATATCGTCGATGCCATCCTGGGCGAGATCACTCAGGCGTTGGCCCGCGGCGAGCGCGTCGAACTGCGGGGATTCGGCGCGTTTTCGACCAAGCAGCGGCACGCCCGCACGGGCCGCAATCCGCGCACCGGCGACAAGGTGCCGGTGACGGAAAAGTTCGTCCCCTTCTTCAAGACGGGCAAGGAAATGCGCGAGCGGCTCAACCGGCCGCCGTCGTAGCCCCTCGCGCTCCCTGGGAAGGGGGTTACAAATCCTTTGTCGGCTCGGCGTCACCGCGGAGACGACTATCGACGCCAGCACCCCCACGAGAATCTCGAGAACCCGTTCGAACGGACGGGCGAATGGGTTTCCCGGCGCCGGCACGAGAACGACGATGACCAGGGTGACGCAGGATAGGCGAAGATTGGGCTTGATGGCCGTCAGGATCGCGAGCGGAACCAGCGCAACCCAGAACAGCGCGAAGGTCGAAGCTCCCCATTGGCCAGCCGCTATCACCGCCAGACCGGCGACCGCCCCAATCAGCGTGCCCAACGCTCGGTCTCGGCCGGCGGCAAGGGTTTCTGGCAACGCGGGTTGCGTGACGACGACCGCCGTAACCAGCGCCCAATAGTCTTCGCTCAGTCCGATCAGCCTGGCCCCTGCGTAAGCCAGCGCGCAGGCGGCGAGGATTCGAACCGTCTGCCAGAGATGCGCCCCTTCGAAAAATCTCGCCATGAGGGCGCTCCGTTCCTGGGTATCGGCCAGACTCTTCGACCGTCATTGCAAAGCAGCCCCAGACAGCCGCCATGAGACCCTTAGTCTGGATCGCTTCGCTTTGCTCGCGATGACGGGGAGGGACCGCATCACGGCGCCCTCGCGGCTTGTCGTCGGGCCCTCCAGCCAATACGATCGCTTTGCAAGGCGGACGAGCGAGCCGCAAAAGGGAGAGATGTCGGATGTGGTATGGTCAAGTCGAGGGAACCGGCATCGAGGTTCTCGATCCGCGCTTCAAGGCGTGCTTCGCCGGGCACGTCCGCGTCGAGCGACTGTGGACCGGTGCGCGCTGGTCGGAGGGGCCGGCCTGGTTCGCGGCGGGCCGCCATCTCGTCTGGTCCGACATTCCAAACAATCGCATGATGCGGCTCGTCGAACCCTCCGACCAGGTCTCCGTGTTTCGCGAGCGCTCCAACAATTCCAACGGCAACAGCGTCGACAACCAGGGCCGGCTGGTCACCTGCGAGCACCTGACGCGCCGCGTCACGCGCACCGAGATCAACGGCTCGATCACCGTCCTCGCGGACAAATGGAACGGCAAGCGCTTCAACTCGCCGAACGACCTCGTCGTGAAATCGGATGACTCGATCTGGTTCACCGACCCCGCCTACGGCATCGACACCGACTATGAGGGGGACCACGCGCCCGAGGAGATCGGCGGCTGCCACGTCTATCGCTGGGACCCCAAGACGTCCGCGGTCGAGCCCGTCGTCACCGACATGGTCAGGCCGAACGGCATCGGTTTTTCGCCCGACGAGAAAATCCTCTATGTCGCCGACACCGGCGCGAGCCACAAGGAGAACGGCCCGAAGCACATCCGGAAGTTCGCCGTTGCAGGCACAAAAGTTTCCGGCGGCGAAGTTTTCGCGGACTGCACTGCCGGCCTCTTCGACGGTTTCCGCCTGGATACGACGGGTCGTATATGGACCAGCGCGGCCGATGGGGTCCATGTCTACGCCCCCGACGGGACGCTGATCGGCAAGATCCTGATCCCGGAACTGGTCGCGAACGTCACCTTCGGCGGGACGAAACTCAACCGTCTGTTCATTTGCGGCACGACCTCGCTTTATTCGATGTACGTGACCGCGCGCGGATCGAAGCTCGGTTGAGCGCTCCGCGCACCACGCGAATGGACGGCGCCGTCGCGGTCGTGACCGGCGGCGCGCGCGGGATCGGTCGCGCGACCGC
>JBAQGU010000229.1:0-6340 GCA_049287975.1 Roseiarcus sp. | reverse complement strand
CCGTAAATGTTCGCTTGATCGATAGTCGCATGTAAGTCTCTCCTTGCCATGATACCTCATGTACCCAATCAAACTATTGAGCACTCGGCGCCATGCATTGAACTACTGACCAAGAGATGGTTGCTGGGGGACAAGCCACAAGCCGGCGACTTTTCAATTAAAAATTATCCGTCGAATTTGAAATTTTTTGGAATTACGCGCGAATTGGGAAGCCACCAAGAATATTTAGATCGCCGTCGATCGCATCGACAGTATCGATATTGGGGGCTGGGCGATCGTGCGTGCGTCTATTCGGAGGCGGGGGGCCGCGACGCTCAGCGAAGCGGGAACCTGTTGCAGAAACAATTTCTGGCTGCGGCCCGCGACCGAACTCGCGCCTCAGGAATCGGCTCGACGAAGCGAAGGCGCCTGCGGCGGCGAGGCTAAAGATGTACCCGACTATGAACATCCCAGAAGCCGACGCTTTCTACGCGATATTCTGCTTTGCTGCAGTCCAGCGCGTCCGCGTGGTGCTTCTGCGGGCGTCGGCCGCGCGGAAGCGGAAATTTTCCTACTCGCAACGGCTTGAAAACAAACAATCCGTGGAAATAATCGGGCCGGGGCATCGGATTGTCGAAACGGGAAGCCCGGAGATAGAAGCGACCCGTCGCGCGATGCCGGAGTCGAGTTCTTCCGGCGCCCCCTAGACTAGTGCGCGAGCGCCTTCACGATCGCGTCCGTCATCTTCTTGGCGTCGCCGAACAGCATCAGCGTGTTGTCGCGGAAGAACAGTTCGTTCTCGACCCCTGCGTAGCCGGAGCCCATGCCGCGCTTGACGAACAGCACGGTCTTGGCCTTTTCGACATCGAGCACCGGCATGCCATAGATCGGCGACTTCGGGTCGGTTTTGGCGGAGGGGTTGGTCACATCGTTGGCGCCGATGACATAGGCGACGTCGGCCTGGGCGAATTCGTTGTTGATGTCCTCGAGTTCGAACACTTCGTCGTAAGGCACGTTCGCCTCCGCGAGCAGCACGTTCATGTGCCCGGGCATGCGTCCGGCGACCGGATGGATCGCATATTTGATCTCGACGCCCTCCTTCTTGAGGATGTCGGCCATTTCGCGCAAGGAATGCTGGGCCTGCGCGACCGCCATGCCATAGCCCGGCACGATGATGATCTTGGAGGCGTTCTTCATCATGTAAGCGGCGTCCTCGGCCGAGCCCTGCTTGACGGGACGGGTTTCGGCCGCTCCGGCGGGACCCGCCACCTCGCCGCCGAAGCCGCCGAGGATCACCGAGAAGAAAGAGCGGTTCATCCCCTTGCACATGATGTAGGAAAGGATCGCGCCGGAGGAGCCGACCAGCGCGCCGGTGATGATCAGAGCGAGATTGCCGAGCGTAAACCCGATGCCCGCCGCAGCCCAGCCGGAGTAGGAATTGAGCATCGAAATGACAACCGGCATGTCCGCGCCGCCGATCGGCACGATCAGCAGCACGCCTAGCGAGAGAGCGTCGAGCGCGATCAGCCAAAAGAAGAACGCCGATTGCGTGTCCCAGAAGAGCGCGATCAACACGATGAGCAGGATTCCCAGCGCGCCATTGATGGAATGGCGCTGCGGCAGGATAATGGGCGCGCCCGACATGCGCCCGTCGAGCTTCAAAAACGCGATGATCGAGCCGGTGAAGGTCACCGCGCCGATCGCCAGACCCAGCGACATCTCGATTAGGCTGCCGGGGTGAATCCGACTCCCCTCGGCGATGCCGAAGGCCTGCGGCGCATAGAGCGCGCCCGCCGCTACCAGCACCGCGGCGAGGCCGACGAGCGAATGGAACATCGCCACCAGTTGCGGCATCGCCGTCATAGCGATGGTGCGCGCGCGCCAAACGCCGAAGCTGCCGCCGATCGCGAAACCGAGAATGACGAGGAACCAGGCGAAGAGCGAGGACGGCGGACGCAAGGCCAGCGTCGTCAGCACGGCGATGCCCATGCCGATCATGCCGAAACGGTTGCCCTGGCGCGAAGTCGCCGGCGACGACAAGCCGCGCAACGCGAGAATGAAGAGGACGCCGGCGACGAGGTAGAGCAGGGCGGCGAGGTTGGCGTTCACTTGGCTTCAGCCCTTTTTCTTGTACATCGCCAGCATCCGCTCGGTGACGAGGAATCCGCCAAAAATGTTCACGGACGCCAGGATCAAGGCGAGAAAGCCGACGAAACGGGCGAAACCCGAGCCGCTATTGACGGAGGCGACGCCGACCGACAACAGCGCGCCGACGACGATGACGGAAGAGATCGCGTTGGTGACCGACATCAGAGGTGTGTGCAGCGCCGGCGTCACCGACCATACGACGTAATAGCCGACGAACACCGCCATCACGAAAATGGCGAACTGGTACACGAAAGGATTCACAGCCCCGCCCGAGGCCGCGTGACCGGCGGCGGCGATCTCGACGGCATGGGCGCGCGCCGCCTCCCCCACGGCGTCGGCGGCGGCCTTCAATCTGGCGATCGCGGCGTCGAGATTTTCCATAACACCCTCTCTTTGGCGCTTAGGCGCCGCCTCACGCCGCCTTGGGCTGGAAATTCGGATGAACGACCGCGCCGCCGCGGGTCAGGCAGGTCGCCTTGACGAGTTCGTCGTCCGGTTTGACGACAATCGACTTCGCCGACTTGTCGATCAGCGTCTCGACGAAGGCGTAGAGATTTCGCGCGTAAAGCGCCGAGGCCGTTGCAGCGAGACGGTTGACGTCGGAATAGCCGACGATCTTCACGCCGCCGTCGGTGACCACGAGCTCGTCTTCCCGCGAGAGCTCGCAATTGCCGCCGCGCGCGACCGCCAGGTCGACGATCACAGAGCCGGCGCGCATCGACTTGACCATGTCGGCGCTGATCAGGCGCGGCGCCGGGCGGCCGGGGATCAGCGCGGTCGTGACCACGATGTCCTGCTTGGCGATGTGGGTCGCGATCAGGGCGGCCTGTTTGGCCTTGTACGCGTCCGACATTTCCTTTGCGTAGCCGCCCGCGGTCTCGGCCTGCTTGAATTCCTCGTCCTCGACCGCGATGAATTTCGCGCCCAACGATTCCACCTGTTCCTTGGTGGCGGGGCGCACGTCCGTGGCCGTCACGATGGCGCCGAGGCGCCTCGCGGTCGCGATCGCCTGCAATCCGGCGACGCCGACGCCCATTATGAAGGCCTTGGCGGCGGGCACGGTGCCGGCCGGCGTCATCATCATCGGGAACGCGCGGCCATATTCGGCGGTCGCGTCGATCACGGCGCGATAGCCCGCCAGATTGGCCTGCGAGGACAGCACGTCCATCGACTGCGCGCGCGTGATGCGCGGCATCAATTCCATCGCGAAGGCGCTGACCCCCGCCCTCGCCATCGCCTCGATCTCCGGCAGATGGCCGTAGGGGTCCATCGTCGCGACGACGATGGCGGCCGACTTCATGCGAGCGATTTCCGCCTCGCTGGGCCGGCGAACTTTCAAGACGATGTCGGCGCCGAACGCCTCGTCCGCCTCGACCAGTCGCGCGCCCGCGGACTGATAATCGGCATCAGTCACGCCTGCGGCGATTCCGGCCCCGCGTTGGACCGCGACCTCGGCGCCCAGCGCGATGTATTTCTTGACCGTTTCCGGGCTTGCCGCGACGCGCGTTTCCCGCGGATAGGTTTCCGCGACGACTCCAATCAGCATAGCGGCGCCCCCGGGCCTCGAAAACTCGTCACAATACGATGCAGAGTAGTCCGAGCAGCAGGAAGATCGGCGCCACGCTCTTCCAACCCAGGCCGGTCAGCGCGCCCACGACCGCGGAGACGATGGTCAGGATAAAGCCGATCAGCGCAACGATCGGGTGTCCTTCCAAACCCCAGAGGACGAGCAACAGCAAGTGGCAGACCAGCACCACGATCGTCAATTGCACCGTGAACAAGAACTGAACGTAGGTCGCTTCGTGCGCCGGCAGATCCAGGTCCAAGTCGTCGTCGACCGTCGCCACGCCGTGATTGTCCGCCATTGTTTCGCGCCACATCGAATTGACCACGGCGACGTCTACTGCATCGGTCGGGCCATCGCAACGAGGAGGGCGGCGATTCGCGCGGGGAATCGGCTCGCGTGCGGCCGCAGAGGGGGGACGCAGCTCGCTGCCGTTGACGCGGTTCGCCACCCGCGTGGTTCCGCTTGGTCGACTGCGATAGAACGAGGCTCTCCACGACGGCCGCGCCCAGCGAGCGCGGCTACGTTTTCGCCGATGGGACCGGCTCAGACCTGCGCGACGGCTTCGTGAGCCCGATCGGCGGCCTTCTCGCGGCCGTCCAGCGACTCGTATTTCTGCAGCTCGGCCTGAGCGATCCCCTGTGCGGCCTTGGCCTCCTCGATCTGGATCGCGAGTTCGCCGATCGAGCTCTTGAGATTGTCGCGTCGAGCGATCGCGGCCCGGGCGTAGGTGGGGTAAGCGAAATGATGGGGATCGCTGATCCCAGCGCGCTTTTCTTCGTTGGCGATTTCGCGGTCGAGATCGGCGGCCATGCGCGTGAATTCGGCGACCATCGTTTCGATCTGGCGAACGCGTCGCCGCTTTTCCTCGACCTGGAAGCGTTTCAGCCTGATGAGCGTGTCCCGCGATTTCATCCCAACGCACTCCCCCACCACAAAACAGCTGAGCGGCGACGCCGCCCATTTTGCAACCCACCGCGAGACTTCCGGAGGATGCCGCAGGAAAGTTGCTTCTTTGTTACGGGACGCGCACGGAAAGCGCTGGGCCGCGCATCGGCCGCACAAAAATTTCCACTCGCGAAGCGGCGGCGTTAGCGGTTCGTTTACCTGCGTCGTTAACAATCCGCGGGACAGGCGGTCACGTCGGCGCCCGCGTGCGGCTTGGTGGGCGGCGGTGGGGAAATCTTCGAGTCCGAGGAATCGGATAAGCGAATTTCTTGAAGTTCTAGATGAAGATTTCAGTATGGATTTATCAATTTAAATCAAAAGCTTGCCGGTTTCATGGCGGGATTCGGAAAAGGGCTTGCGCCTGTGAATCAGAAGTTGTTAACCATTTGGGGCCATTCAATGTGTCGATTCGGCAGATTTCGTTTGGCCGCGGGGGGTCGGATTTCGAGTCCGACGTCGTCGCCGACGGTAGTTGCTGCGATCGCGCACTCAGGGGCAAGGGGCGGGGATCTAAAATGCGAGTGCTTCTGATCGAGGACGATAGCGCGACGGCGCAAAGCATCGAACTGATGTTGAAATCAGAGAATTTCAACGTCTATGTGACGGACCTGGGCGAGGAAGGGATCGATCTCGGCAAGCTGTACGACTACGACATCATCCTGTTGGACCTGAATCTGCCCGATATGTCCGGCTATGAGGTCCTGCGGGCGCTGCGAGTGACCAAGATCAAGACGCCGATCCTGATCCTCTCCGGCATGGCCGGCATCGAGGACAAGGTGAGGGGCCTGGGTCACGGCGCCGACGACTATCTCACCAAACCGTTCCATAAGGACGAACTCGTGGCCCGCATTCACGCAATCGTGCGGCGCTCCAAAGGCCACGCGCAATCGGTGATCATCACGGGCGATCTCATCGTGAATCTCGATCAGAAGACGGTGGAAGTCGACGCCGCCCGCGTGCATCTGACCGGCAAGGAATACCAGATGCTCGAGTTGCTCTCGCTGCGGAAGGGCACGACGCTGACAAAGGAGATGTTCCTCAATCATCTCTACGGCGGCATGGACGAGCCGGAACTCAAGATCATCGACGTCTTCATCTGCAAGTTGCGCAAAAAGCTCGCGTCGGCCTCCAACGGCCGCAATTACATCGAGACGGTCTGGGGCCGCGGCTACGTGCTGCGCGAGCCGCCGCCGGGCGACGAGCGGATACCGGCGTGAGCTGACGCCCAGAAACTAGTGACGTGAGCTGACGAGGGCGACGTGCTCCGAGCGTTCCCATTGCCACGTGCGCCTCTCTCGACGAGATGGTCCGCCGACGAGTTCCCAAAACCGGTCGTGTAGTGAGGATTTCAAGGACGAGGCGTGGCCCAATCGGCTGGCGGGCGGTAGCCGAACCCTGGATTGCTTCGCTTCGCTAACGAGAAACAAACTGGTAAGGCCCTGCTTTCCATGCCATTTTCCGTCATGGCCGGGCTTGTCCCGGTCATCCACGTGGTTCGACTTGCACGCGGCCCAAGGCTTGCCGATCGGGCGCCAACAGCGCGGGGAAAGCCCGTGCATGCGGGCCGACGTGGGTGGCCGGGACAAGATTCTATGGGGGCGGCCGCGGGGTTTGATATCCTGTGGTTGCAGACCTCATGGAATGGAGCGATCCGATGACTGAATTTTTCGATGCGCACCGCCCCGCGACCGCCTTCGATCA
>JBAQGU010000228.1:0-2345 GCA_049287975.1 Roseiarcus sp. | reverse complement strand
CGCTGATCGAGATCGTCCTGCTGCGCCGCATCTACGAGGCGCCGGAACTGTTCCAGCTGCTCGCGACCTTCGGCGTCACGCTCGCCGTCGAGGATCTCGTGCTGCTGATCTGGGGGCCGAGCGAATTGCTCGGCCCCCGCGCGCCCGGCTTCAAAGGCGCGGTCGACCTCTTCGGGCGGCCCTTCCCGAGCTACGACATGCTCCTGATCGCCTTGGGGCCAATCGTGCTCGGCGGCCTCTGGTTGCTGTTCCGACGCACGACCTGGGGCGTCTTGGTGCGTGCGGCGACGCAGGATCGCGAAATGGTCGCGGCGCTCGGCGTCGACCAGAAATGGCTGTTCACCAGCGTGTTCGCGCTCGGCGTCTTTCTCGCCGCGCTGGGCGGCGCGCTCGAATTGCCACGCGAGGCGGCGACCCACACGATGGACCTGCAAGTGATCACCGAGGCGCTGGTCGTGGTGGTCATCGGCGGGCTCGGCAGCGTGACCGGCACGTTTCTCGCCGCGATCATCGTATCGGAGCTCAACGCGTTCGGAATCCTGGTCTTCCCCGGAATTTCGATCGTTCTGGCATTTCTTGTAATGGCGGTGGTGCTCGTGCTGCGTCCTTGGGGATTGCTCGGGCGACCCGAGGCGCTCGTTCGCACGGCGAGCGGCGCTGATATCGCGCGCTGGCGCCCGCTCTCCCCGACCGGCCGCCTCGTGGTCGGGCTTTGCCTTGGCGCCGCGGCGTGCCTACCCCTCGTAGCGGGCGATTACTTCATCGCGGTCGCGACGGAAGTGCTCATCTTCGTGCTGTTTGCCGCGAGCCTGCATTTTCTGATCGGCGCCGGCGGGCTCGTTTCGTTCGGCCACGCCGCCTATTTCGGTCTCGGCTCCTATGGCGCCGCGCTCGCGCTCAAGCTCTTGGGGTGCGGCATGGAAGCCGCGCTCGTCGCGGGAATCGGCCTCGGCCTGGCGGGGGCGTTTCTGTTCGGCTGGTTCTGCGTGCGGCTCTCCGGCGTCTATTTCGCCATGCTGACGCTCGCGTTCGCGCAAATCGCCTGGTCGGTCGCGTTTCAATGGACCGACGTCACTGGCGGTGACAATGGAATCATCGGCGTATGGCCGAGCGCCTGGGCCGCCGCGCCGGCGCATTTCTATTGGCTGACGCTCGCGCTGGTCGGCGCCGGCGTCGCGGCGCTGCGCGTGATCCTGTTTTCGCCATTCGGTTACGGTCTGCGGGCCTTGCGGGATTCCCCGCTGCGCGCCGAGACGATCGGGCTCGGGCGACAGCGCCTGCAATGGATCGGCTTCGGCATCGCCGGAGGCTTCGCAGCGCTGGCCGGCGCGCTCTACGCCTTCCTCAAGGGCAGCGTCTTTCCCGACAATCTCGGCATTCCCCTCTCGATCGACGGTCTCGCCATGGTGCTGCTGGGCGGCGTGGACACCGTTTCCGGCGGCGTTTTCGGCGCCGCGGTCTATAAGTCGCTCTCGATCTGGGTGATCAGCCACACCGACTATTCCAGGCTTGTGATCGGGGTCTCGATCATTCTCTTGGTCGTGTTGTTTCCCGCGGGCCTCGTCGGCGCGTTCCGGTCCTGGCGAAGCGCCCGCTTCGGCGAGGGGCGGCCATGAGCATTCTCGCGGTCGAACACCTCTGCAAGTCTTATCGCGGCTTCGAGGCGGTGAAAGATGTCAGCCTCGCGATGGCAGCGGGCGAGAGGCTCGCGCTGATCGGACCCAACGGCGCGGGCAAGAGCACGTGCTTCAACATGATCAACGGCCAGATCGCGCCGACGCGCGGCTCCATCCATATTTTCGGCCGCAGCACTGCGGGCATGACGCCTGGCGAAATCGGGCGGCTCGGCGTTGGGCGGACGTTTCAGGTCGCCGCGACTTTCGCCTCGATGACGGTCGCCGAGAACGTCCAGATGGCGCTGCTCGCGCGCCGCCCCGACTTTTGGACCACGCTTCGCTGGGCGGCGCGCGCCCATGCCGGCGAGGCGCGCCGGCTGCTCGCGCTGGTCGGGATGGCCGATCAGGCCGAGCGCTCGTGCGGCGAACTCGCTTACGGCGATTTGAAGCGGCTCGAACTCGCCATCGCGCTCGCCAACGATCCGAACTTGCTGCTGATGGACGAGCCCGCCGCCGGACTGGCCCCGAAGGAGCGGCGCGCGCTGATGAATCTGACGGCGCGAATCGCGCGCGAGCGCGGGATCGGCGTCTTGTTCACCGAGCACGACATGGACGTCGTATTCGCTCACGCGGACCGCGTTCTCGTTCTCGATCGAGGCCTTTTGATCGCCGAGGGCCCGCCGGCGGCGGTGCGCGCCGACGCGCAGGTCCGGGCGGTCTACCTCGGCG
>JBAQGU010000227.1:0-4968 GCA_049287975.1 Roseiarcus sp. | reverse complement strand
AGACAGCAAACCCGGCAGGACGCCACTTATCGTTCGCGGAAATCTGTCCAGACGAACGGGGCCAGCTCTCTAGAGCGGCGTCCGAAAGCGAGTTTTGTATGGTGGTTCGTTGCGATATTTCTGTCCTGGCGTTTTTGACGAATGGGCAAAGGGCGAGGAAGTCGCATTGAGGAAGGTCGCTCATGTCGGGGTATCTCACGGACAAAGTCTCCAGATAAACCTCATCGGGGGAGACTTTCGGAAGGCTTGGTGCGACGGTTGCAGAAGCTTTTAGCCTCTTCCGAAAATGGGGGTTGAGTAAAGTGTCACCGCAATTCGCGTCTACACGGAATTCTTCGAGGACGTCCGTGATGCGATCCAGCAAAAACTGAAACACATTTCGCGCGGTGAGCTCGGCTGAAGGACGAATTTCATAGAGATGCAGATGGGGCGCCGCGGGGCGCCCCATCGTCTGATCGAGTAACGGTCTACGGCTTGTAATAACCGACGCCGCAGCCGATGTCGCCGATCCTGGTAACAAGACTTACCTTGGGAACCGGCGTTTTATCCGCGCCTGGTCTCGGAAACACATAACTGACTTCGCTGATCTCTCCGTCCCGCTTCTGCATCGCGGCGTATAGTTCCTCACCAAACGGTTTCCCGGCAGCGTCCTTGAGGGTTCTGACATCTTTGCCAAGAAATTGCTTCGCATTCGGGTTGCCGATCGCGACGTTTATTCCGTCGCCGACATTGCTGCAAAATACATAGAGGTCGCGATCCAGGAATCCGCCTTCTCCCTTGTTGAACATATCGAGCGCTTTGGTCTTATCCGTCTTCACCGCGGCTATCGCTTTCATCAGCATCGCTTTGGCTTCAGCGGCAGTGCCGCTTTGTTGTCCAAGAGCAGCGGTCGAGAACGTAAGGACTGCGGCCGATACCGCAGCGATCATAGATGTGCGTAGCATGGCTTCCTCCTTTTTACCTAGCGCAGCGCGGTAGATAGCCGGTTCGAGTTCCGCACCGCTTATATACCCGGCAGCAACGTTGTAACTTTTTCGAGTTCCTGACACAATCGGCATCGCAGATGAGGAAAAATATCGGTCGCCCCACTTTTGGGGTGTGTTTAAGCGCGAACTCTCGTCGCGTTACGGATCGTTGACAACGACTCGAGGGTGGGACAGGTTGAATCATGCTCGCGCGGCGCTGGACGAAGGAGACCGCATGCACCAGCCCTCGGCCGCCCTTGCGCTGACCGGTCTATGCGCCCTCGTCGCTACGGTCGCTCATGCCCAACTGCTCACGCACCGCGACCTATCCTATTCCGTCGCCAAGACCATCGCGGAGACGGCGGTCGAGAGTTGCGCCGCCAAGGGGTATCGCGTTTCCGCGGTTGTCGTAGATCGCGACGGCGACACGATCGTCGCTTTGCGCAGCAACAACGCGAGCCCGCACACGATGGAGAACGCGCGCCGAAAGGCCTACACCGCCAATAGCTTCCGGACATCGACCGCCGATTACGCCAAGCGCTTCGCCAGCAACGATCCGATCGTCCTTCAGCAGGTGACGTTGCCGAACGTCATCGCCATTCCCGGCGGCCTTCCGGTCAAGGTCGGCGACGACGTCATCGGCGGCGTCGGCGTGTCGGGCTCGCCCGGCGTCGACGAACCCTGTGTGCAAGCCGGATTGGACAAGGTCGCCGACCAGCTCAAATGAATGAACTGCGCGCTCGCGATTGATCCCAATGCCGTCCATTAGGCGAAGTTTCGTAATTTGGCCAAAGGGTGATGGGGTTCCGCTCGCGTTTGAGTCGGCGACTCGGTCTGACTTCGTCAGGCCAACGCCGAGGCCGGCAGAGCAGTCGGCCTGGACGGGGTCCGACCACGGGTCCTGTGCCTGAGCGCAAGGCGGAACCCGGGTCAGCAGAGTGGAGCCGTTACGGATGGGGCTCTACGATCATTAGCACGGGCCGTAAGGGTAGTACCCGCAATGCGCGGCCGCGGCGGCGCCAGCGCCAATTGCTGCGCCGACGCCGACGCCGACTGCGGCGGCCCCTACACCATACCCGTAACGGTGATACCCGTAACCGCCGCCGCGATACCCGTAACCGCCGCCGCGATACGCGTAACCGCCGCGGTACCCGCCACCACCATAACGACCGCCGCCGACACGGGCGCCGCCGACACGGGCGCCGCCGACACGGGCGCCGCCGGCACGGTAAACGACATTTGTGAGGGCATCGTGAAGCCCCCCTATGCCCGGGGCGCCGAACATCTCTAGCGCCTGACTCTCCGGCGCAGCGTAAACGAATGCGCCGGCCGCCATCAGCATTGCCGCCACTATTTTTGGAAACTTCATGGTCTTGACTCCCAATTGGATCTCCGACCGTCGAAGGCATGTGAAGCAAGTACACATCGCCGCAACAGCCGTTTGACCTTGCGCCGATTTCGCAGAGGCGACCATAAACCGGCCCCGCAGACTTGTTTCGGGGGCGGTGGAATCCTCTGAGCATCGCTCACCCGTAGCATAGTCTAGCCGCCACCCCAGGTCAAGCGGGCGAAGAAATTCTGCCGCAAGCAAATGATATGTCCGGATTGGGTATATATACCCAGACTCATAAGAGACGGATTACGGACGGTGACAGTGCATTTTATTGGCGTCCGGCCTCGTCAGAAGAACGCACTGTCCGCCTTCGAACTCTACCGCCTCCTTCTGGCCAAAATTCATGCGTGTCTTGAGAGAATTGGGCAGCAGGCGGGTTTTTTGCATCATGAAAAGTGCGAGCGCAGTTCACCGATTGGCCTCAGCCGGGTTTGTGGGCCTCGGCCAGATAGGCCTGCCGATCGCCCGGAATCTTCTCGCCGCCGGTGTTGCGTTGCGAGTTCATAACCGAATGCCCGAGAAAGCCGCTTTCCCGTCGAAATTGCGGAACCGAGATTTGGTCTGAGAAGCGTCCCCCTTTCCATGATATTCAGTCCGATCGGCCGGTCCACGGGAACGGCGCAATCTTTGGGAGGGCGGGTGAAATGCCCCGCGCCATCGTCGTCGGCGGCTCGCTGGGCGGGCTTTTCGCGGGTAACATGCTGCTCCGCGCGGGTTGCGACGTGACGATCATCGAAAGGTCGATCGGCGAACTCGAGGGACGCGGCGCGGGCCTCGGAGTTCACCCGTCGATGCTGGAAGGGCTTCTCGCCGCCGGCGCTCGGGTCGATGGCGCTGTCGGCGTCGCGGTCGCGGGGCGAGTAGCGCTCGCGCGCGACGGCAGCGTCGCCGCCGAGCTTCCCATGCCCCAGTTCTGCACGTCCTGGGCCAGGCTCTATAACATGCTGAACGACGCCTTCCCGGAAGAGCGCGTTCGCCGAGGCGTCGAGTTGGTCGAATTCGAGCAGGACGACGACGGCGTGACCGCCCGGTTCGCCGATGGAGAGACTTTGCGTGGCGATTTGCTTGTCGGCGCGGACGGCGTTCGCTCTACAGTGCGCCGGCAACTCTACCCGGATGCCGAGTTGATTTACGCTGGATACATTGCCTGGCGGGGGATGGTCGAGGAGCGTGCTTTGTCCGCTTCGACGCATGCTGCTTTGTTCAATCGTTTTGGTTGGGGATTGATGCCCGGCGAACACATCGTCGGCTATCCCGTCCCTGGCATCGGCGACGATTTGACGCTCGGCCGACGACGTTACAATATTGTCTGGTACCGGCCGGTGGCTGCTGAGCCGGATCTGCGTGACATGCTGACCGACTGCTCCGGCCGGCATTATCCAGATGGCATTCCGCCCCAGTCGATCCGGCCGGAGTTCATCGCCGCGATGCGGCGCGACGCCGAAGCTCTTCTTGCGCCGCAATGGGCCGAGATGGTGATGACATGCGAGCAACCGCTATTTCAGCCGATCGGCGATCTCGTTTCACCGGAAATGGCGGTGGGCCGCGTGGCGCTGTTGGGTGACGCCGCATTCGTTGCACGCCCGCACGCGGCTCGCGGCGCCATCAAGGCGGGGCACGATGCGATCGCGCTCGCGGCGGCGTTCTCCCCGGGGCGGGTGATCGAAAGCTTGCGGCGCTATGACGAACTGCGGCGCGCCCCCAATCTCGCCGTCGTCGGCGAAGGGCGACGTCTAGGGGCCTACTTGGAGGGAAAGACGTCGCGGCTCGCCGACCCGTCAGCCTTCATGGGCGAGAACGGCGGCGTGGAATTATCGGACGTCGACGGTGGCCTGTTTTTCCGGCTGTTGGCTGACGCCGGCATCAGCGGCGCGCAAGGTTCTGGATAGCCGCAGGGGTCGCGGTTTCGTCCCCCCAAGCGGCATCACCCCGCCGACAGCACGGCCTCTTCCACCAAAAAATCCCGCAGCGCCTTGATCCGCGGCGTGTCGGCGTCGGCGGGGCGGCAGAGGAAATAATAGCCGAACGGCGTGCGCATGCTGACTTCGAACGGGGCGACGAGGCGGCCGGAGGCGAGGTCGTCGGCGGCGATCGCGAACGAAGTAAGGGCGACGCCCTGGCCCTGCGCGGCCGCGCTGATCGCCATCGACATCTGGTTGAAATAGACGCCGCGCGTCGCCTCGATCTCCCCCGCGCCCGCCGCCTGGAGCCAATCGGCCCAGGACGGCCAGGTCGAATGGTTCGGATTCCATTCCAGATGCAGCAGCGTGTGGTTCACGAGGTCGCGCGGCTCGCGGAGCGGATGCTCGCCGGCGGCGACCTCGGCGGCGCAGACCGGAAACACCTCCTCGTTGAACAGCCGCGTCGTCGAGAGGCCGGGAAAATCGCCGGCGCCCCAGCGGATCAGCGCGTCGACCGCGCCGCGGTCGAGCGCATCCTCGATCGGGTTGGCGTCGACCAGCACGTCGATCTCGGGATGCCGCGCCTTGAATTTGCCGATCCGGCCGACCAGCCAGGTCGCGGCGAACGACGCGCTCGAATTGATGACCAGAAATCCCCGGCCGCGGGCCTCGCGCATCGCCCGGGCGGCGCGCGCGAGCATCGCAAAGC
>JBAQGU010000226.1:0-4547 GCA_049287975.1 Roseiarcus sp. | reverse complement strand
GCCGTACTGAATCACGACGCGCCGCTATTCGCCAGGCTCGAGCAAAGCGCGCTCACGCGCGGCTGGAGCGTCCGCAAGTTCGGCGCGGGCGAAGATTGCGACGCGCAGCTGATCGATGTCGAGCCGCGCACAGAACGATCGTTCGTGCGCGCGCGCCTCTACGGCCGCGAGATCGATTTCACCCTCGGCGCGCCCGGCCGGCATATGGCCGAAAACGCGATGGGCGTTCTCCTCGTTGTCGAGTCTCTCGGCGGTTCGCTCGAACAAGCCGCCGCGGCGCTCGCCGACTTCGCGCCTGCGAAGGGGCGCGGCGAACGTTTCGTGCTCGGGGGTCCGAGCGGCCCCTTCACCCTCATTGACGAGAGCTACAATGCGAACCCGGTATCGATGCGGGCAGCGCTCGCGCTGCTGGGCGCGACGGAGCCGGGGCCGGGCGGCCGTCGCATCGCGGTCATCGGCGACATGCTCGAGCTCGGAGCCGAGGGCGCGGATCTGCATGCCGCCCTCGCGCCCGAACTCACGGCGAGGCATGTCGATTTGCTGTTCGGCGCCGGTCCGCTGACGCGAGCACTCTTCGATGCGGCATCCCCTGCGATCCGCGGCGCCTGGGGGAGCGCCTCGTCGGATATTCAGAACGAACTCATCCGCGGTGTGCGCGCCGGCGACGTGGTGATGATCAAGGGCTCGAACGGCAGCCGCATGGGGCCGATCGTCTCCGCCTTGCGGGAACATTTCCCGGCGATGCGGCCATAGGAAACCCCGATGCTGACTTGGCTGACCGACTTCTCGCACATATTCGGGGTCTTCAATCTTTTCCGCTATCTGACGTTCCGCACGCTCGGCGCGGCGACAACCGGACTGCTCCTGGTCTTCTTCTTCGGCCCCACGATCATCTCGGCGCTTCGCCTCAAACAGGGCAAGGGCCAGCCGATCCGCCTGGACGGACCGGCGTCCCACGTGCTGACCAAGAAAGGTACGCCGACGATGGGGGGGCTGATGATCCTGTTCGGATTGTTCGCCTCGTCGCTGCTCTGGGCGAATCTCCTGAGTCCCTACGTCTGGATCGTATTGTTCGTCACCGCCGGCTTCGCGGTGATCGGATTTTATGACGACTATCTCAAGGTGACGAAGCAATCCCATCTCGGCTTCTCCGGCCGCGCGCGACTGGCGGGAGAGTTCCTGATCGCGTTGATCGCGTGTTTCGCGCTGACGAAAACCGGCCACCCAGGAGCGACTTCGTTGGCGGTGCCCTTCTTCAACGGCTACGTCGCCGATCTCAGTTGGGGGTTTCTGCTGTTCGGCCCGTTCGTCATCGTCGCCTTCGGCAACGCGGTGAACCTGACGGACGGTCTCGACGGACTCGCGATCGTCCCGGTCATGATCGCGGCGGCGACGCTGGGCCTGATCTCGTATTTCGCCGGCAACGTGCTCTACTCCAGATACCTCCTGCTCAATCACGTTCCTTATGCCGGCGACCTCATGGTCGTATGCGGCGCGATGATCGGCGCGGGGGTGGGGTTCCTCTGGTTCAATGCGCCGCCGGCGCAGATTTTCATGGGCGATACGGGTTCCCTCGCCCTCGGAGGCCTGCTGGGCACTACGGCGGTCGCCATCAAGCACGAGATCGTGCTGGCGATCGTCGGCGGACTTTTCGTCATGGAGGCGCTTTCCGTCGTGGTGCAAGTGACCTCGTTCAAGCTGACGGGCAGGCGGGTCTTCCGCATGGCGCCGATTCATCATCATTTCGAGCAGCTCGGCTGGTCCGAGCCGCAAATCGTCATGCGGTTCTGGATCGTCGCTTTCGTGCTGGCGATGGTCGGCCTCTCCACTCTCAAGCTGAGGTGAGCATGACGCCTGTCGCCACATCAGCCGGTAGGCGCGTCGCTCTGTTCGGGCTCGGCGGTTCGGGTCTCTCGACGTTGCGCGCGCTCGTCGCGGGTGGCGCGGAGGTTGCCGGCTGGGACGATAACGAAGCCGCGCGGGCGAAAGCGGCGGCGGCGGGCTTCGCGCCGGTCGATCTCGCCGCGGCCGACTGGTCGAAGTTCCAACTCTTCGTGCTGGCGCCCGGGGTGCCGCTGACGCATCCCAAACCGCACTGGAGCGTGGAATGCGCGAAGGCGGCGGGCCTCGCGATCGTCGGCGACATCGAACTCTTCGCCCGCGAGCGCGCGGCGCGCGCGCCGGCCGCGCCCTTCGTCGCGATCACCGGCACGAACGGCAAATCGACGTCGACCGCTCTGATAGTCCATGTCTTGCGGCAGGCGGGTCGCGAGGTCGCGATGGGCGGCAATATCGGCGTGCCGATTCTCGATCTGCCGCCGCCATCGGACGATCGGGTACATGTGATCGAATGCTCGTCGTTTCAGATCGACCTCGCGCCGTCGCTGGCGCCGAGCGTGGGCTTGCTCATCAACATCACCCCCGACCACCTCGATCGCCATGGAGCGTTCGCAGCCTATTCGGCGATCAAGGAAAGGCTCGTCACCAAGGCCGCGATCGCACTCGTCGGGGTCGACGACGAGCCCTGCCGCGCGATCGCCGCTCGCCTGCGAGCCGAAGGCGCGAGGCGGCTCGTGACAATCTCGGCAGGCGCCTCCCCGCTCGCCGACGTCTGGGTCGAAGACCATCGCCTCCTGACGCGCGAGAGCGCTGAACCCTCGATCGATCTCCGCATCGCCCCCGCGCTGCGCGGCGCGCACAATGGCCAGAACGCGGCGTTCGCCTTCGCGGCGGCGCGGGGGCTGGGTCTGCGCCCCAAGGAGATCGCCCGAGGCTTCGCCTCGTTCCCGGGCCTCGCCCACCGCATGGAGCAGGTCGGGCGGCAGGGGCGGGTGCTGTTTGTCAACGATTCCAAGGCGACCAACGCCGACGCCGCCGAGAAGGCGCTACTGTCGTTTCGCGACATCTTCTGGATCGCGGGCGGTAAGCCGAAAGAGGGTGGAATCGAACCGCTGCGTCCGCTGTTCCCGCGCGTCGCCAAGGCCTATCTGATCGGGACGGCCAGCGAGTCCTTCGCGGCGACGCTGGGCGACGCCGTCCCCTTCGAGAGATGCGGGACGCTCGAGACGGCTACATCGGCCGCCGCGCGCGACGCCGCCCTGAGCGAGGCCCCCGAGCCGGTGGTGCTGCTGTCGCCGGCTTGCGCGTCCTATGACCAGTTTCCCAATTTCGAGGCGCGCGGCGATCGCTTTCGCGCCCTCGTCTCCGAGCAGCTCGCGGTCTCGGAGGCCTCCCCACATACAGAAGGCGCCCCAGCATGATTTCGAGAGCCGAGCGTGGCCCGGTGGCCGATTGGTTGCGTAGCGTCGATCGCTGGCTTTTGGGATCGTTCGGGGCGTTGATGATCGTCGGCGTCGTGATGGCGCTGGCGGCGAGCCCCGCCGTCGCCGAACGCCTCGGCCTCCCGACCTTTCATTTCGTCAATCGCCAGGCCGAGCTGCTGCTGCCCTGCGCCATTCTGCTGGTCGCGACGTCGTTTCTTTCGCCGCGCCATGTTCGCCGCGCGGCTTTGATTCTGTTCGCGGTCAGCATGGCGCTGATCGTCGCTGCGTTGCTGTTCGGCGCCGAAGTGAAGGGATCGCGCCGCTGGATTTTCGGCCTGCAGCCGTCCGAGTTCATCAAGCCGGCCTTCGTCATTCTCGCCGCCTGGGCTTTCACCGAGGGCGGGCGGCCCTCGGCGCCTAGGCTTCCCGCCAAGCTGCTCGCCCTCGCGCTGCTGCCGGTGACGATCGTGCCGCTGATCCTGGAACCGGATTTCGGTCAGACGATGCTCATCGCGCTCGTCTGGGCGTCGCTGTTCTTCATGGCGGGCCTGCACTGGTTCTGGGTCGTGGGCCTGGGCGGCGCCGGCGTGGTCGGCGGCTTCGCTGCATTCAAATTCTCGCCGCACGTACACGAACGCGTGCTGCGCTTCATCGATCCCGATTCCGTCGGCGGCATGGTCGATACATTCCAGGTCGATACCGCATTACAGAGCCTGCTTTCCGGCGGTTGGCTCGGCCGAGGCCCCGGCGAAGGCGTCTACAAGCGCATCCTCCCCGACGCCCACACCGACTTCGTCTTCGCCGTCACCGGCGAAGAATTCGGCATGGCGGCGTGCCTGGGGATGATCGCGTTCTTCGGTTTCATCGTCGTGCGCGGGCTCTGGCTCGCGTCGCGCAATCAGGACCCGTTCAGCCGCTTCGCCGCGGCGGGGCTGACGATCATGTTCGGGGTGCAGAGTTGGATCAACATGGCGGTGAACCTGCGCGCGATCCCGGCCAAGGGGATGACGCTGCCTTTCATTTCCTATGGCGGCTCGTCCCTGCTCGCGCTCGGCCTCGGCATGGGTTTTCTCGTCGCTTTGACCCGGCGAAACCTGAATATCGCAGCTTCATCCCATCTCCCGGACGCACCGTGAGCACGCGTGCCGGCGTGCTTCTGGCGGCGGGCGGAACGGGCGGGCATTTGTTTCCTGCGGCCGCCCTCGCGGCGGCGCTCGCCCGGCGCGGCGTTGTCGTGGATCTCGCCACCGACGACCGTGCGCTGAAATACGGCGCCGATTTTCC
>JBAQGU010000225.1:0-2437 GCA_049287975.1 Roseiarcus sp. | reverse complement strand
AAATCGACCTTGGGCCAGCAGCATTTCGCCCAGGATTTCAGCTCGTTTGGCCATCCAAGTCAGCGCCCGAAATTCGCGGGCGGATTCGGCGTCGAATCGGCGGGGAAGTACTGCCGCGACGGCGGGTTGCGCCCCGAGAGGGGCGCGCTGCCGAGGTCGATCGGGGCATCGGCCGAAAGCGGCGGGGGTTTCGGTTTGCGCTTTTTTGGCGGCGGTTGGGGTTTCGCGTCGGTAGGCACTGGTGTGGCTCCGGCGTCCGGCGGCGAATCCGGCGTCAATGGCGCTTCCACCACCTCGGGCACCTCGTGGATCAGTGGGCCGTCGCCTTTGCAATCGGTCAGCCAGATATCATAGACGGGATGTTCGATGCCGTGCAGGCCCGGACTGTCGGCGAACATCCAGCCGGAGAAGATGCGTTGATAGGTCTTGTCGGCCGCGACTTCGTCGACCTCCGCGAACACGTCGGTCTGCGGCGCTTCCGTCGTCGGGCGCGAGAAGCAGACGCGCGGGGTGATCTGCAGCGAGCCGAACTGAACCGTCTCGTCGATGGCGACTTCGAACGAGATGATCCGGCCGGTGATCTTGTCGAGGCCGGCGAAGACCGCGGTCGGATGCTTGATCTTGTCGGCAACCGCCGGCGCCGCCGCGCAAGCGGCCATCGAGCACCCCAAGAGCACGGCGTTGAGCCAACTTCGTGCATTCATCGCTAAAATCGGGCCCGCCGCATCAATGTCCCCGCGCGTCGTCGCGGGGCTCCCGGTTGCCGGCAAAGCCGGGCGAAATGAAGGCGCGCTCAGCCGCCCGGCGTCCAGGCCTGATAGTCGCCCCCCGAGGCCTGTCGGTGGCCTCGATGCACGATCGAGCCCTTCGGGCGTAGCGCGCCCGGCGTTCCCGTGGGATTGCCGTGATGCGGCAATTCCCATTCGCGCGGGCGATAGTCCTCCTCTGTGGGCGGCGTATCGACCGTCTGGTGCAGCCAGCCATTCCACCCGGGAGGCGTCATCGAGGCCTCGGAAACGCCGTTATAGATCACCCAGCGACGCTCGAAGCCCAGCGCCGGATCGATCTTGCCGCCGCGGGTGCGATAATACCTGTTGCCGAACTGGTCTTCGCCGACGAATTCGCCGTGCCTATGGGTATGGAACAGCGTGTTGAGGGTCGCCCCATTCCACCAAGTGAAGTATCTGAGCAGGAACAGTTTCAGGTCCATCCGGGTCCCGGCCGTCACAAGAGAAATCGGCGCCTCGAGCGCGCGCGGACTATGGCGAGAGCCGCGCGTCCTGTCCAGCGGCAAAGGAGCGCCCGTTCACGCCCGCGGAGCGGCGAGCTTCTTGCGCGTTGTCGCCTTCGCCTTGCCTCGGGCGCTCTTTTTAGGCGCGCTCTTCTTGCGTGCCGGCCGCGGACGGGGCGCCTCCACGCCGGCGCCGTAAGTCTTGAAGCGCTCCACCGTGTGCATCACCTCTTCGTCGGAGAGGATCGCGGGGCGTCCGGCCGCGATCGCCATGTAATACATGCGCGCGAGGTTCTCGAGTTCGGCCGCGCGGTTCATCGCGCCGTCGAGATTCGCCGCGCAGGCGACGGCGCCATGATTGCCGAGCAGCACGGCGAAGCGATCGCCGAGCCCCTCGACGACGAGGTCGGACAGCTCCTTGGTTCCGTAGGGCGCGTATTTCACGCATTTCACGATCGGTCCGCCGAACAGCGCGATCATGTAGTGCGCGGCGAGAATCGGTTTGTGCAGCATCGCCAGCGTGCAGCCGTAGGGCGGATGATTGTGCACGATCGCGCCGATATCCGGTCGTGCGCGCATGATGTCGAGATGGAACCGCCACTCGGTGGACGGCTTCATCGGCCCCGACCAGGCGCCGTATTCGCCCGCCAGCGGCATCGCGGCGATCATTTCAGGGCGCATCGCGGCGTAGGGCACGGCGCTCGGCGTGATCAGCATCTTGTCGCCCAGCCGCGCCGAGATGTTGCCGGCCGTGCCAAGATTGAGGCCGCCCGCGTTGAGCGCCCGGCAATGGGCGACGATCGCGACGCGCAGGTCTTTTTCCTTGATCGCCATCTCGACTCCATCCTCCCGGCGCCTCGTGGGTATCTTCATAGCGCAATGTCACAAGCAAGTCCGGCTGGGCGGATTCTTGGTCCAGGCGATGGGGCGGCCCGACCGGCGCCGCGAATCCTGCCTAGCGCGCGGCGCGGTGAACGCTATACTCGCCGAGGACGGAGGCGCTCGCGGGCTCCCGCGAGAGGTCCGCGACCCGAGCGAAATTGTCCATGCCTGTTTCCGCCAATCTCTTCGAAATTCTCGTCGCCCGCGCGCCGCGTCTCGACAAAATCGCGATCGAGAGCGCGGATGGGCATTCGCTCAGTTACGGCGAATTGTACGCTCGGGCGGGGCGCGCCGCGCGCGCGCTGGTCGATCTCGGCGTCGAAC
>JBAQGU010000224.1:0-12834 GCA_049287975.1 Roseiarcus sp. | reverse complement strand
CCTGTTGTGCGCGTCGTATCGCTCGATGCGACGCAGACGGAATTTGAGGTCTCTTTCTTCCTCGAACGGCAAGAGTACGATGTGGAGGCGCAAAATGAGCTGTTCGACCTGATTTTTCGGCATGTGCTCGCAGCCGGCGCTCGTCTGGCGCCGCCCAAAAACGCGCCGTATCAACCCAGCGACGACAAAGGTTTGGACATACGGGAAGTGCATCCGGAAGCGATTCTCGATCTTTCGGGGTTGTTCGTCGGGTTGCCGCCAAGCGAGCGAGCGGCAATTGCCACGAACCTGAAGCAAACTCCGCACGAGAAGGGAGACATATTGGTAAAATCGGGCATCGTCCTGCAATCGCTCTTCATTGTCGGCAGAGGCGTCCTGTCGGTCACTAGTTTAGATAGCGGCCACGAGAAAGAGCTGTGTCGGTTTGGGCCGGGGGATTACTTTGGCGAGATGGGACTTCTGGCGGATACCCCTACAGCCGCGAGTATTACCGCGCTCACGCCTTGCATCGTCCATGAACTCACGAAGGCGGACCTTCGGCCGATCCTGGAGGCTCGACCTCATATTGCTCAAGAGCTCAGCCGAACGCTCGCGCAGCGACTTGCCGCGGGTCGCGGCCTCACCACCGTCGAGTTCGACAAGACCGAGCCGACCAGCAGATTGAGCGCCAGGCTATCCTCCCAGATCCGTAGGCTGTTCGAGCTCAGCGGGGCGAACTGACCACGCTATCGAAGAATCCGACGCGTAGAATCAGGAATAGCCGCTTCCAGCCCCCGCCCCTGAGTTCGTATTGCGACCCTATGTCCTCAGACCGTCCGTTCGCGATCTTGATTGCCCGATGGCGCTTGCCGCGAAGCAGGCAAAGGCGGTCCCCCCAATGAGGGCGGCGATACGCTATTGGGGTCAAACGCCGCAATAATTCAGTTCAGCTAGCCTTATCTTTTCCAAACTGCTCCGTTGTCAAAATTTATCGTTCGCTGATCTGGCGAAGCTATAGCAGTTGTGTTCCAATCATCTATTTTAATCGAACGCGCACCAATGATATGACCGTGGCCAACCATGCCGCATTCGCTCGTAAAGAGAAAGCTGTTTTGATTTTGCGCTATCGACGTCGGAGACCCCTCGCCGGGGTGCATGCCGCACATGCAAGCGCTCCCACATATCCAATCGCCGTTCAGGTTGAGATCTTGCGCTGCGGCGGGCGAAGAAAATACCATCGCAATGAGCAACAGGCCGGCGTTTTTCATCTTCCTCCTCCTCCTCTTTTGAAGAAGTATCAACTATAGCTGGATGCGCGGGTCAAGCCCGTGTGCAACAGCAGCGCGGACGAAGGCGCGCCCGGCGCCTTGCTGCGTGCTCGCGCGACTTTTGAACCCCAGCCTCATCGGACTTGATCCCCCGCTTGCGCCTTCGGCAATTTCCGTCTAGCTTCCCGACCCTGGTTTCGCGAAGAGCATCATGCGCTCGTATCGCCGGGTAGCCAGGGACTGGAAAACCAGTCGCTTTCGACAGGGAGGGAAGCATGTTCACTCTGCACGTCAATGGCCAGACGGAGACATTCGACGGCGACCCGTCGATGCCGATGCTCTGGTATCTCCGAGACGTCCTCGGGCTCACCGGAACGAAATTTGGCTGCGGGGTGGCCGCGTGCGGCGCCTGCACCATCCACCTCGACGGCGAAGCCGTAAGATCCTGCGTTACGCCGATCAGCGACGTCAACGGCAAGGCCGTTACCACCATCGAAGGCCTCGACCCTCAAGGCAATCACCCGCTCCAGAAGGCTTGGCGCGCGCTGAACGTGCCACAGTGCGGCTATTGTCAGGCCGGCCAGATCATGCAAGCCGCGGCGCTGTTGAAACAGACGCCGCATCCAGCGGACGCCGATATAGATAGCGTCATGTACGGCAACATCTGTCGATGTGGCACCTATCAACGCATCCGCGCCGCCATCAAGCAAGCTGCGGGAGCGTGACATGACCAAGCACATTCGTGAAGTTGCGTCTTCGGCCATCGAGAACGTCAGTCGGCGTGGCGTCCTGAAGGGTTTGCTTTCGGCCACGGGCCTCGTGCTCGCAGTCAGCGTATTGCCAACTCGTTCGGCGCGCGCCGCCGATGCCCCCAAATGGGGCGCTGACGGCATGCCGCACGGCACGGTGAACAATCCTCTCGCCTTCGTGTCGATCGCGCCGGACGGTATCGTCACCATCGTCTGCCATCGCTCCGAGATGGGGCAGGGCGTGCGCACAGGCATGCCGTTGATCGTCGCCGACGAGCTCGAGGCCGACTGGTCGCGCGTCAAGGTCGCGCAAGCGCCCGGCGACGAAGTGAAATTCGGCAACCAGGATACGGACGGGTCACGCTCGACGCGTCATTTCTTCTTGCCGATGCGCCAAGTCGGAGCCGCGGCCCGTATGATGTTGGAGGCGGCCGCAGCGAAACGTTGGGGCGTTCCCGTCGCCGACGTAGAAGCGAAGAATCACGAGGTTGTTCAGAAGTCCACCGGGAAAAAGCTCGGCTATGGAGAGCTCGCCGCCGACGCCAGCAAGATGGACGTCCCGACCAACGTCAGCCAGAGCAAGTCTGGCGCCACGACGGCCGTCAGCCTTCCACTCAAGGATCCTTCGCAGTTCCGATACATCGGCAAGGAAGGGACCAACATCGTCGACGGCTTCGACATCACGACGGGTCGCGCCAAATACGGCCAGGATATCCGCCTGCCCGGCACGAAGTACGCCGTCGTCGCCCGACCACCGGTCATGGGGGGAAAGGTTGCCTCCTACGATGCCACGGACGCGAAGAAGGTCCCCGGTTTCGTCGCAATCGTCGAGATCCCGGCGCCCTCCTATCCCATGGCCTTCCAGCCGTCAGGGGGAATCGCCGTTGTCGCCGACAATACCTGGGCGGCCATCCAGGCCCGCAAGGCGCTGAAGGTCGTGTGGGATGACGGGCCGCACGCGACGTACGATTCGAAAGCCTATCGCGCAGAGCTTGAGACGACGGCGCGCCAGCCGGGCCAGGTTGCGCGTAGCGAAGGCGACTTCGCCGCCGCTTTTGCCAGCGCGGACAAGAAAGTCGAGGGCGAATATTACATCCCCCACCTTGCGCATGCGACGATGGAGCCGCCTTCGGCGACTTGCCGAATCGTTGACGGCAAGGCTGAAGTCTGGACAAGCGTGCAAAGCCCGCAGGCCGCGCATGATCTGGTCGCCAAATACTTGGGCCTTCCGCCCGAGAACGTCACGGTCAATGTGACGCTTCTGGGGGGAGGTTTTGGGCGCAGATCGAAGCCGGATTTCGCGGTCGAGGCGGCCCTGGTGTCAAAAGGGATCGGCGGGGCCCCGGTGAAGGTCGTCTGGACTCGTGAAGACGATATCCACAACGGCTTTTACCATACGGTCTCGGCCGAACGCCTGGAAGCCGGACTCGACAAGGCGGGCAACGTCGTCGCGTGGCGTCACAACAGCGTCGCGCCGACGATTCTGGCGCTCTTCGCGCCCGATCCGAAGCACGAGATGCCGCTCGAGAGGGGAATGGGCCTCGTCGACACGCCTTTTGAAATCAAGAATATGAGTCTTGAGAACGGCGCGGCCGAGGCGCACACCAAGATCGGTTGGTATCGCTCGGTCTCGAATATTCCACACGCGTTCGCCATCCAGTCCTTCGCTGGCGAATTGGCCGCGGCGGCCGGCAAGGATCTACGGACGTTTATCCTCGAACTGATAGGTCCTCCCCGCATCGTCGACGTTCAGAAAACCGTGAAGGATTTCTGGGACTATGGCGAGAATCCGGACAAATACCCGATCGACACCGGCCGATTGCGCGGAGTCGTCGAACTCGTCACCGACAAGGCCGGATGGGGTCGCAAACTGCCGCCAGGCCACGGCCTCGGCTTGGCGGTCCACCGCAGTTTCGTGACTTATGTCTCAACCGTTGTCGAAGCGGCGGTGGACGACAAAGGCAACATCACTGTGCCGCGGGTCGACATCGCCGTCGACTGCGGCCCGACCGTCAATCCGGACCGGGTCCGCTCACAAATGGAGGGAGCTGTGATCATGGGCTTGGGGTTGGCCTTGATGACCGAAATCTCGTTCAAGGACGGCAGGGTCCAGCAGAGCAACTTCGACGACTACCAGGTGTTGCGCATCAGCGACGCGCCTCGTGAGACACATGTCCATATCGTGCCGCATGGCTTCGACGTGCCGCTGGGCGGGGTGGGCGAACCGGGCGTGCCGCCGGTTGCCCCAGCGCTCCTCAACGCGGTCTTCGCCGCTAACGGCAAGCGGATACGCGCGCTGCCGATCGGCCAGCAGGTGAGCAAGGTCTAAGCGCGCCATAAAAGGCGGGCCGGGGTGAGCCTCGGCCCGCGCCAAACTTTGGACGCACGGGCGGGGGACTTGCGCAGACCGCGCTAGTCTCACGTCAATAGGGATGGGAACGAAAGCGATGGACGACCAGCCGATGGCGCCGTTGTGCCGACGCCGCGCCGTGCTGAAAGCCGCGCTGGGCTTGGCGCCCTGGTTGATCTCCCCGGCGCACGCGCAGGAACCGGCGCCGCCGCAGGATCCGGCATCGGCGCCGCCGCAGCCGGGCGATCACCTCGTTTTCCTCGCTGGACCCAAGAAAGGCGCTGCAATCCGGAGCGACGATTTGGAGTTGGGGGGTCCGCAGGTGCAGGCGTATCCGGCGGACCCGAGCGGCATCGTGCGCGACGACACGCGGCTCAATCTCGTGATCGTCGTCCGCATCGGCGACAACGGGCTCGACGACGAAACTCGCGCACGATCGGCGGACGGCGTCGTCGCCTATTCTGGTGTGTGCACCCATCAGGGCTGTCCGGTGAACATGTGGTCGCGCGACCGCAAGGCGTTCGTCTGTTCCTGCCATGGTTCCATTTACGACCCCAGAGACGACGCCGAGGTTCTGTTCGGACCGGCGCCGCGGCCTCTGGCTGCGTTGCCGCTGAAGTCCGACAACGGCCTGCTGATTGTGGCCGGGGGATTTACCAGCCGCGTAGGCGGGGAAAAGAGTTGATACGACAAGCTTCCGCCGGGGTTAGTGAAGTCCGGCTGGGTAGTGGCCAGTTCATAGTGGCTAAGTGACAGAGGAGGGAAGCATGAGGAAGCTGCACATTGGTTCAAGCTTGGTGGCGCTGATGATCGCGGGCGCGCTAGGGAGCGCCCATGGCGCCGACTACACGCCGGTCACCGACGCGCGTTTAGCGAACCCGGAACCACAGAACTGGCTGATGACGCGGGGTAATTATCAGGGCTGGAGTTACAGTTCGCTCGACCAGATCAACGCCGGCAACGTCAAGAACCTGACGCCGGTGTGGAGCGTCTCGACTGGGGTCGACTCCGGGCACGAAGCGCCGCCGATCGTCAACAACGGCGTGATGTTCGTCGCCACTCCCTACAGCCAGGTGATGGCGCTGGACGCAGCCACCGGCGAGTTCATGTGGCGATATAAGCGCAAACTGCCGGAAGGCTTCAGCGCGCTGCACAACACCAGTCGCGGCGTGGCGCTGTACGGCGACAAGGTCTTCCTGCCGTGCCTGGACGCGACGCTGGTGGCGCTGGACGCCAAGACGGGCAAGGTGGCCTGGGAGGCGAAAGTCGCGGACTGGAAGGACGGTTACTACATGACGATGGCGCCGCTGGTCGTGAAGGGCAAGGTGCTCGTCGGCGTGGCGGGCGGCGAGTTTGGCGTTCGCGGCTTCGTCGAGGCGTTCGACGCCGAGACCGGCAAGTCCGCCTGGAAGACCTACACCATTCCGGCGCCGGGCGAACCCGGAAGCGAGACTTGGCAGAAGCCGGACACCTGGAAGACCGGCGGCGCTTCCACCTGGATGACCGGCAACTACGATCCGGTCGCCAACCTGGTCTATTGGGGCACCGGCAACGGCTCGCCCTGGTTCGGAGATCAGCGGCCGGGTGACAACCTCTACACGTCCTCGACGCTCGCGCTGGACGGCGACACCGGCAAGATCAAAGGACATTTCCAATACCACCAGAACGAGTCGTGGGACTGGGATGCGATGAACGCACCGATGCTGTTGGATTTCAAGACGGGCACTAGCTCCACGACGGGCTTGCTCACGCCACAGCGCAACGGCTACCTCTACTGGCTGGGGCGCCACAATGACGGCAGCATTTCCTACATCAAGTCGGAAGGCTACGTCCCGCAGAACGTCTTCAAGAGCATCGATCCGGAGACGGGCCGACCGGATGTCGACCTCGCGCACAAGCCGGGGACCGGCAAGGCCGCGCAGTTCTGCCCCGGCCTGTGGGGCGGCAAGGACTGGCCATACGAGGCCTACAATCCGAAGACGGGCATGGTCTACATCCCCTCCAACGAAAACCACTGCAACAACCTCGAAGGCAAGGTCGAGCAGCGCATTCCCGGCCAGTGGTGGACCGGCGTCGCAATTCCCGATTTCCACTTCAGCGTCGATACGAAGGCGGGTTTCTACGGCGAACTGCAGGCCTATGACGTCAACAGCGGCAAGCGCGTTTGGCGGGATCTGTATTCGAACTCGATGAACTGGGGTTCGGTGCTGACCACCGCCGGCGATCTGTTGTTCGCTGGCGGCACCAACGACCGGATGTTCCGCGCCTACGACGCCAAGACCGGCGAGGAACTCTGGCACTTCCGCACCAACTCGGGCATCCAGGCGCCGCCTTCGACCTTCGAGGTCAATGGCGTCCAGTACGTCGCGGTTGAGTCGGGCTACGGCGTCGATCCCGCGTTCCAGCAGAGCCTGATGGCCGAGTTGGTCGGTTGGAACGCGGACGTGCCGCAGGGCGGCGTCGTCTGGGTGTTCGCTGTCTCCAAGTGAACGCCGCTGCGCCGACACCGTCGTAGCGTTCACTGGGCCAGCCGCCTGAAATGGCGGCTGGCCCTAGCGCAAATGACTCTATCATTGATCTCCAGGAACGCCCTCATGCTACGTGCTCGAACAACAACGATTGCGGCGCCTCGTGCTCGGGCCCTGATCGCCGCGATTCTGATAGCCCTCGGATCGAGCGCCGTCGGGAGGGCCGTCGCCGAGGAACCGTCCGTCTACATCGTCGAGGTCAGCGACGTCACCGCCAAAGTCGGCGAACCCGCGGTCATGCTCGTGACCCTGAGAATTCGCGACGGCTACCGAATACTCAAAGCCTACAACAATCGGGTGATCGCGCTGTCTTCGTTCGACGACGGCGTCGTCTTCGAGCGCAAGATGGTGCCGGCGGCGCTCGAGGAAGGCGCTCTCGTCTTCGAAGTCGGCCTACGGGCCACCAAGCCCGGAAAGCATCCGATCAACGGATTGTTTCGAGTCGGTTACATCCATGAGCCCGACGAGTTGGCGATGGTGTCCGTCCCCCTGATCGCCAATGTCACGGGAACCGAGTAGTTCGGACGCGGCCGGAAATCACCGGGAAGCGGCGGCGAGCAACTTGATCGCGGCCGACGCGGCGCCATAGCCGTTGTCGATATTGACGACAACAAGGCCGGGCGAGCAGCTCGCCAAGGCGGCGTGCAACGCGGTCGTTCCGCCATTGGCGACGCCATAGCCCACCGAAGTCGGAACCGCGATGACCGGCGCGGACACAAGGCCGGCGAGTACGCTGAACAAGGCGCCCTCCATGCCGGCGACGGCGATCAAGACCCGGAATTTGCGAATCTCTTCGATTCGATCCATCAGTCGCCAAAGCCCGGCGACCCCGACGTCGGCAATGACCGGGGCGCCATGGCCAGCGAATGCGAGCGTGCGCGCCGCTTCTCTCGCGACGGAGAGGTCCGAGGTCCCGGCAGCTACGATGCCGACGCCGTCAGCCGTCAGGTCTGCAATGCCGCCCAGAATAGCGGTCGACGAAAGCGGTTCGTAGTCGAGCACGGCGGTGGATGGTCTGGACAGGGCGGCGTATTCGGCCTGACCTAGACGAGTGAATAGCAAGCGTCGGCCGGCTGCGTGGGCCAACCCGATGATGGCTTCGATTTGGGCGGTGGTTTTCCGTGCGCAGAAGACGGCCTCCGGCACGCCGGTTCGAGATTCGCGATCCCAATCGATCTGGAAATCCACGGCGTTACCCCCGAACGAACATCGACCCTCGGCGGTAACGCGCAACTCCCACAAAGGCTCGGCCATTCTCCTCGCAGAGCGCGCCCGCGACCTCGGTCAAGACCAGAAAATCCTCGACCTCCGGACCGACCTCGATGACCACGCCCGCGCGGGTTATGCGGCAACGTAACGTCGAGTTCGACGGGACATGCTCGGCGAGGCGCGTCTCGACGACGTCGACGAAGATGAGGTCCGCGGCGTCGATGGCGATGCCAGTTTCAACCCGGCTGGCCAAGCAAGGTTGAGCCGGCAGTTCCGAAATGTCATTGAGCCCCTCTCGACGGGCCAGCTCGCGGATCGCGGCTTTATCCATACCTGCCTCGATGAAGGGATGGACGACGTTGCGTTCCGCCGCGGCCAGCAGGCCGGGTCTATAGTCTCCTAGATCGTCGAGATTGGCGCCGGAGGCTATTGCGTACGGCGTCAGCTCGCGAATGCGTTCATAGAGATTCGTCTTACAAAAGTAACAGCGATCGACCGGATTGTCGCGATAGCGAGGGTCGTCGAACTCCCCAGCGCCTGTGACAATCAAATGCCAGCCTTCCGCGTTGGCGAAGGCGCGAACACGCCGGGTGGCGAAGGGCGGCACAGCCGGCGAGACCGCATGGATCACGCAAAGCTTGGCTTCCCCATGGCGATGAGCGAAGGTCGCCAGTGTGAGGCTGTCCACCCCGCCGCTCACCGCAACGGAAAGTCCTTTGTGGCGGGCGATTGCCTCGGCGAGCCTCTTATCGCACTCGATCGAACTCATTCTAAAGTCCCGTCCTCGGTAAGTCGCTTCAGTCGTCGCCGCGCTTCGAGGCTGTCGCCGACGAGATCGTCGTTCTCGACCTTTGCCGAAATTTCTCCCTCTGGGCGGCGCACTGTCTTGACGCCAACCGGACGACCATCCGACTCCCTCGTCGAACTTTGCCTCGACAAGGTCATTCTGATCTCCTCACGGATGCGAAGGCCGATCGTGGATGTTTCCAAAAAGCAGCGGTCGATCACGATGGGAGCAGCCTCGGGCCGGATCAGAAGACGGAACGAGTCCATCCTCCTTCCCTTCTTGCCCGATCTGCAACCGATCGACAGATCGAGAACTCCGGCCAAATTCCTCAGACGGTCGGCAGCAACGGCGATCTCTTCCCCGGTCATGTCGTCGATCTCGAAGCTGACCACCGCGACGCGGTCCTGCCCGATGGCGCTGATCTCCTCGAATACAAGCGCACGCAGCACATTGGGGATGCCTGGCAGTGTGCGAGTCCCGGCCCCGGCGCCAATCGCCTTCATCCGACCGGAGACATAATGGCGCCGTTGCTGACCGACCAAGTGCTTCAGGATTGCCGCGCCCGTCGGCGTGACACGCTCGCCGCCGACGCCGTCGTCACGCCATTCGTATCCAACGAGGATCGAAGCTGTCGCCGGGGCTGGAACCGGAAGCAAGCCGTGCCGCGTTGCGATAAGCCCGGCGCCGCGCGGTAGCGGGGAAACCGTCCAATTTGCGCCGGTCAGAGACGCCGCGATGCTGCCGGCAGCGACTACGTCGACAAGCGAGTCCCAATCGGCGATCTCGTGGAAATGCACTTCATCGATTTCAACTCGATGGATGACCGCTTCCGCCTCTGCGATGAGAGTGAGAATGGCGACCGCATGAACGGCGGCGCCGGGACTCAGCCGGGCGGAACGGATGCGCTCCACCATGTCGCGAAAGCTGCCTGCATTTCGGTGATGTCGATCTCGGGCCAGGACCTCATTGTCGTGAGCGTCATGGTCGCGATGGTGATGTTCCGCGCGTTCGCCGCCGTGGCCTGCAAAGTCCTCGCTGTCGTTGCTCAATCCGAAGCGAAGCGCCCGCAAGCCTCCGCTGGTCGCCTCCGAAAGACGCGGAGAACCCGCGCCCGCCGGCAATACCGCGCCCGCGTCGGCGAGCACCTTCTGCCGCAATTCCGGCAGAGCGTCCAACATCGCGGCGACAAACATGTCGCCGGCAATGCCGCCCACGACGTCGAGATGAATGGTCGTCATCGCTCAGGGGCTTGCATCGACGGGAACGACGTACGGTCCCTCGGGGATCACGGCCACGGCCATGTCATCATGTCTGATGACGCTCTCGGCGATCGCCCGGTCGATTGAAGGAACAATTTCGACTCCGGTGATCCTCCTCTCCTCTGGATCAAGGCCTTGCGTGAAGAGCTGCACGCGACCAAGCCGCATCGGCTTCAACTGCATCTCAGTCTGCCACTCGTCGATCTCCGCCAGCGACTTGGCCGTCAGCGTGCCAAGGAAACGCGTGGCGCCGAGTTCCACCAGCTTCGCCTGCGCCCGGCGGAATTCTTCCGAACCGAAGCCTTCCGAACATTCCGAAGCGATGATCAAGGTTCCGCCGGGCGACAAAATGTCGAGCGGCGTCACCATGCCCTTCACGGTCTGATAATAGGTCTTATCGAGGGGATAACCGGCTGACGACGTCACGACCGTCTTGAATTTGCGGCCGACCTTGATTTGCGTCGCATCCCGAATGAAATCGACGGCAGCGAGATGGCTGGCGATTATTTCGCCGAATGTGACGTATACGAGGTCGCGATGCTCGTCGATCACCGTATTGAGCGCATAGATTTCACCGATCATGCGGACGATTTCGAGCTGTTCCTCATGCAATGGGTTGCCGACCAGATTGCACTGCACGGCCAGCGGATCTTCCATGAAACGAGCAGAATGAAAGGTCCGGATGGTCTCGTGGCCGGCGACGCCGGGCGCAACGACTTTTCGTCCGCCGGACCAACCCGCCATGAAGTGCGGCTCGACCAGACCTGTGGCGACTCTCAAATCCGCCTTGACGAAGAGCTCATTGATCGTCACGGGCGTACCGCGCGTCCGCGTCCGGCCGAGGTCGATGTGACCCTCGGTGTTGCGCGCGAAATGGTTCTCCACTCGGACGTGCTGGAGCACCCAGGGGTCGCCGATGACTTCGGCCAATTCTTCGCCCAGGTTCGGGCGATGGAGCCCGGTTGCCACCAGCACCACGATTCGATCGATCGGAATCCCGTTCTCCAACATTGTCTCGATCATCGGCCGCAGAAAGAGCCCATTGGGAACGGGCCGGGTGATGTCGCAGACCAGGATACAGGCGCTGCTACGCCCCTTCGCCAAATCGCTCAGAGAACGTGACGCCACGGGAGTGTCGAACGCCCGACGCACCGCCGCGAGAGCGTCGGGAAGTGTCGGCAATCTCGCCTTGCGAATGACCGTTGGCATAGTCCCAGCGGGAAGATGAATCGGCAGAACGCCCCGTCCATAGGCGAGCTCGAGTCGGTCAGGGTCCATGCAGCGCTCCCTCCTCAGGTTTGAAACCGCGACGTGTTCGCGTGGTCGGCTCTCGCCGACCCCTCCCTTCCGAGAGTAATCGCTTCGCCTGATTTTTGAAAGACTACGGGATGCCGCGATCCTCCTGAAGCGTAGCTTCCATTTAGCCCCGCGCGGGCGGCCTCGAGATGGGCGCCCCCGACGTCCCAGCCGATCACGACACTCATGTCCCCATTCCCGTTCTGCTAGAGTGCGCGCCTCTATCCCGCCGCGTCAGCGGCAGTCCGGGGATGTCGGTCGTGGAACTCATACCCGTAATCGATCTCAAAGGGGTCAGGTCGTGCGCGCGCAGTTCGGTCGGCGGGACGATTACCGGCCTATCCAATCGCCGCTTTCGGCGACGAGCGATCCCATCGACGTGGCGCGCGGCTTGCTCTCGCTATATCCCTTTGAAACCTTTTACATCGCCGATCTCGACGCGATCGAATCGGTCGGGGAGAACGAGGGTTCGATCGCGCTCCTGAAGGCGGCGTTTCCCGGACTTTCGCTTTGGGTCGACAACGGCGTGGGCGATATCGAAACGGCGCGCCGATGGTTCGCCGCGCAGTGGGGAGCTCTCGTGATCGGCAGCGAGTCGCAGAGCGATCTTCAAATTCTCGGCGCGCTGCGGGATGCCCCCCGTGTCGTGCTGTCGCTCGACTTTCGCGGCGAGGCGTTCCAGGGTCCGCCGGAGCTTCTCGCCGATCCCGGCCTTTGGCCGAAGCGAGTGATCGCGATGACGCTGGCGCGGGTGGGCAGCGGCGCCGGTCCTGACTTCGAACGCCTCGCGGCGCTGCGCGCCGCAGCGCCCGATCTCGAACTCTATGCGGCCGGCGGCGTGCGCGACATCAGGGATATAGAAATTCTGGCGCGAGCCGGCATGCGCGGGGCGCTCGTATCGACGTCGCTGCACGATAGCCGATTGGGGCCTCGCGAGATCGGTTGGGCACACTCGCTTTGAGAAGGGGAGCTGCGGCTCCCCTTGGTTTGATGGGGGGCTTGCTAGGAGAAGCCCAACATGTGGGCCCATCGCCGAAGGAGCGACTTTGGCGCGGCCAAAGGAGCGGCGACCTCGGGAGGGTCCCCTATCTAACTGGCGGCGGCGAAGGGATGGGCGGCGGTGGCGCGTTTGGAGACGACCTCGGCGGCCGTGGGTTGCCCGCTGACGGCGCGCGCGATCGACTCCTTGACCGCGCGATAGTTGAAGTCCTGGATCTTCTTGTCGTCGCTGGCTTCCCAATGGATGAACACGCCGACGCAAATGAAGAGATCGTCGGCCTCGTCGGCGGGAATCACGCCCTCCGCGACGCTGTCGGCGACCGCCTTGGCGACCGCGTATTGCGCGGGGCCGAACATCTGCACGGCCTGCTTGGCGCCCTTGATCGTCACTTTGTTGAACATGACCGTCG
>JBAQGU010000223.1:0-4167 GCA_049287975.1 Roseiarcus sp. | reverse complement strand
AACATAGCGCGCGCGGCCGGGACGGCGTCACGGGACCCCGCCAGCGCGGCGAAATCGGCTTCGCTTCGCTGCGCGGCGGCACCGTGGTGGGCGACCACAGCGTGATCTTCGCCGGCGAAGGCGAGCGAATCGTGCTCTCTCACCACGCCGAAGATCGCGGCCTGTTCGCGCGCGGCGCTCTCCGGGCCGCGCTCTGGGCCCGCGACCGCAAGCCGGGACTCTATTCGATGGCGGACGTACTGGGGATGGGCGGGGGTTGAGGACGCATCACCAAAGACGCGCCACGCCGAACGCGTCGAAGACATGTTCGTTGGAAACGAGCGCCAAGGTCTCGTGCATGGCCTGAGCGATCAGCATTCGATCGAACGGGTCGCGGTGGGCGCCCGGCAGCGCGCCCGCGATTTGTCCGTGGCGGACGCTGATCGCCAATCCATGAAAGCCCTGGTCCGAGATCGTCGCGTCGAGGTCCGCGACGATGACAGCGACGCCGGGCAGCTTTCCAATGCGATGCTTGGTCGAGATTTCCCAGGCCGAGGCGGCGCTGACAAAAACGTCGTTTGCTGCGTCGGCCATGGCTTCGCGCGCTCTGACGGAGAGTGCGGCGTCGCCGCCGAGCCACCAGAGAAAGGCATGGGTGTCGAGCAATAGTCGCAAACCCGCTATTCCCACCCCGCCAGTTCTTCTTCGGGCAGGGGTTCGAAAAACTCGGGTCCGACGCTCACGACGCCTTGGAACGCGCCGAATTTTCGCTTGGACGGCTGCGGAACGTAAGGCGTAAGTTTAGCGATCGGTCGCTTGCCGCGGGCCAGAATGATTTCCTCGCCCGCTTCTACGCGGGCGAGCAATTTCGAGAGATTGGTCTTAGCCGCGTGGATGGTGACAGTGGCCATGGCGTCCTCATTAGCTAACCTAATATAGCTAACTCATCCGCCCTTGTCGATCCTAAAATCTCATTCCTTGCACTGAAAATCCAGCTTGACGTTCTTTGCCGTCTTGTTCGCACGGACATCCACGACGATCGGCATGCAGGTGCCGTTCTCGACGAGGAAGACCTTGTGCTGAATTCCGTCGGCGCCGAAGACGAAATTCGTGAAGGCCTTGTGGGTGACGATCTGGCCGGTGCGGCCAGATTGCGTCACGTCGACGGTGGCGGTCGCATACTTGGGCGAAGCGTTCTTGTCCCCCGCGAAGGTGAGATCGAACAGGATCGCCGTCGCGGGGTCGTGATCGGGACCACCGCCCTTGGCGAGGTTCTCCAACGGCGGGCCGCCGACGATGTCGCTGGAGAGCTTGCCCGCGTGTTCGAGATAGAGAAACGCCTTGACGTCGACGATTTTCAAGTCGGCCGCGGTCGCGGGGCCCGAAGCGAACACCAGCCCCGCCGCGATCCAAGCTGACGTCTTCATGGAAACTCCGAAAGGCGAAAAAGGGGACTATCTATATCGCGGACGCCCGTGAGGCCAGGACATCGTTTCCCTCCTGCTGACGCGCCGAACGAAAAAAACCCCGGTTCGCTGGGCGAACCGGGGTTGCATTTGAGCTGCGCCATTCAGTCGCGGCGGCCGCCGGAGAGCATGAGCAGCAGCTGGAACATGTTTATGAAGTCGAGATAGAGCCTCAGCGCCCCGTAGATCGCCTTCTTCTGACTCGCCTCGTAGCCGTCCCCAGCGTAATAGGCCTCTTTGATCGACTGCGTGTCCCACGCGGTCAGGCCGGCGAAAATCAGGATGCCGACGATCGAGAGCGCCCATTGCAACCCGGTGCTCTGCAGGAACATGTTGACGACCATGGCGATGATCAGGCCGAACAGCCCCATCATCATGAACGAGCCCATCGCCGATAGGCTTCGCCTCGTCGTGTAGCCATAGAGGCTCAAGGCGCCGAATGCGGCCGCCGTCTCGAAGAAGACGCGCCCGATCGAGGCTTCCGTGTATACCACGAGAAGCGACGACATCGACAGACCGATCAGCCCGGCGAAAACCAGGAAGGAGGTCCGGGCCGCGGACACCGACATCGCATTGATCCTGGCGGAGATAAAAAACACCAGCGCCAGCGGCGACAGAACGATCACCCACCTCAGGGCCGAAAAATAGATCGCATGACCGAACGGGCTTGCGGATACGGCATGGCCTCCCGCGAAATGCACGTCGGCCGCCACGTACGCCGCCCAGGCGACCAGGCCGGTCACTCCGAGGCCCAGCGTCATGTAGTTGTACACGCCAAGCATGTAGGCCCGCAGGCCCTCGTCTACGGCGCCGGCGCGCGACCGGTCGAGGCCTGCGCCTACCCGGGCGTTGGCGAAGCGGTCATAGTCGGACATGGAAAAACCTCATCGATACGGTGCGACCCAAACCCACGGCTCCCACCGCGGCTTCGCGCCCTGGCACAATATGGTCGGGAGCGCGCTCGCGCGCAAGGGGCTCGGCGACGAGCGCGACGCGCCTCGCTGCTCGCGAAGAGCCGGACGTAGTCGAAAGGGCTGGAACGCTCGACGAGGTTCAGGCTGGATCGGCCAGTCGGAGGTCGAGCGCAAGCGGCTTTTCTCATTTCTTGATCAATGGGCAACGCGACTGTTCGAGGGGCAGGAAAGCCGCGTCGCCCGGAATGGTCGCCAGAATCTTATAATAATCCCAGGGGTACTTGGATTCGGAAGGTTTCTTCGCCTCGACGAGATACATGTCGTGGACCATGCGGCCGTCATCGCGGATGCGCCCATTGTCCGCGTAGAAATCGTTAATCGGCGTCTCCTTCATCTTCTTCATGACCGCCGCCGTATCGAGCGTGCCGACGGCCTTGACGGCCTCGAGATAGTGCATCGTCGAGGAATAGACGCCGGCCTGCGACATGTTGGGCATTTTGCCGATGCGATCGAAAAAGCGCCGCGAAAAGGCGCGCGTGGCCTCGGTGCGATCCCAATAGAAGCCGCTGGTGGTCAGCATCCCCTGCGTAATTTCGAGGCCCATGGCGTGCACGTCGGTGTCGTACATCAGCAGCGCGGCGAGCTTCTGGCCGGATTGCGTCAGGCCGAATTCGTGCGCCTGCTTGATCGCCTGGTCGGTGTCGCCGCCGGCGTTGGCGAGGCCAATGATCTGCGCCTTGGAAGCTTGCGCCTGCAACAGGAAGGAGGAGAAGTCCGCGGTATTGAGCGGATGCCGAACGTCGCCCAGCACGGAGCCGCCATTCGCCTTCACGGCTGCCGAGGCGTCGCGCTCCAGATCGGAACCGAAGGTGTAGTCCGCGGCCAGGAAGAACCAAGTTTTCCCGCCGGCCTTGGTGATCGCGGCCCCCGTGGCCGTGTCGAGGGCGTACGTGTCGTAGGCGTAGTGGACGGTCTGAGGCGCGCAATTCTCGTTGGTGAGCCGCGTGGTGCCCGGCCCGCTGAGAATGATGATCTTGTCGTGTTGCTTGGCGACATCCTGCGCCGCCAATGCGGTGGCGGACGCCGCGACGTCCATCAGCGCCACGACATTCTGAGTTTCGAACCATCGACGCGCCTGTGCGGCGGCGATTTCCGCTTTGTTTTGATGATCGGCCACCAGAATCTCGATTGGGCGGCCGAGAACCTTCCCTCCGAAATCCTCCACGGCCATTCGGGCCGCCATCGCGCTGCCGGCGCCCGTCACGTCCGCGTAGACGCCCGACATGTCGAGGATCAATCCGAGCCTGACCGGATCGCCGTCCGCCTTTTCGGCGCCCTGCGAGAAGCAAGCCCCCGCGGACAACAAAAGTAAAATGGCCGCCGAAACGATTCTCAGCATGATGCGATCCTCTCAACCGACGCCCTTTGAGCAGGCACGACCCGGAACCGAAATGGACGGTCGTCGCGGGTCGGACGGATCATTGTCGGACAATAGCATCCGCATGGACTCACTTGTCAAACCGGCGACGGTGCGCAAGTCCCTCGTAGCGGCAAAAGTCGGCACGCCGGCGAGTTGTAGCCGCGCTCGCTGAGCGCGGCCGTCGCGAGGCGCCTCCTGGAGACGGCCAAGTACGAGCTGCGTGCGTTGTTCGATCGGTAAACCGACTCCATCGGACGGACCGGCCCGCGACGCGGCAGGCTCCGAAGCGAGGATCGGCCGCCATCTCGATCCGCGCGCAACGCCGCGGGCGGATCGCTCGACGTGCTCGAACCCGTGACCGGGGCGACCCTCACGCGCGTCGCAACGC
>JBAQGU010000222.1:0-1508 GCA_049287975.1 Roseiarcus sp. | reverse complement strand
TCGACGCCGCCCTCCGATATGCCGCAAGAGGGTGGCCAGTCTTCCCCTGTCGCGGCAAAATACCGCTGACGCCGCATGGCTTCCGCGACGCTTCCACCGACGCCGCGACAATTGAGGCCTTGTGGTGTGAAAATCCCGGTGCTCTGATCAGTGTAGCGATTGCCGAGGACCCAGTTCGGCCAAGCGCCAGCGAGCAAGGCGGCTTCATACGCCTCGATTAGAGCCGCGGCAGCCCGAGGCCACCACGCCGTCGAGATCAGATGGAAGTTGAACGGCAGTTGAAAGCCGCTGAGATCGGCGCCGTAGTAGGCCATCAATCGGTCGATCGGTAGGTAAGCTTCGCCGATCATCACCCGATCCGGGTAACCGTCGGCGACGCGCCGCATCTCCTTGATGGCGACATGGGTCTCGGGCTGATCGATCGTTCGGATTGGCGCCCATCGATCCTTGGGCGGCATTCCTGGCGCCAACGGGGATCGGGCGGATTGTCCCGGAGCTGTTCATCCTCGATCAGATGATGAATTGCGTCCACTCTGAAGCCGTCGGCGCCGCGCTCGAACCAGAATCGGAGAACGTCGGCCGTTGCCTCTCTGACCGGCTGATGGCGCCAGTGCAGGTCGGGTTGCTCATTCAGGAATGCATGATAGTAATGTTGGCCGGTCAGGTCGTCGAAGTTCCATGCCGGACCCCCGAATTCGCTCTCCCAGTTGTTTGACGCCGAACCATCCGGCCTCGCGTCTCGCCAGACGTACCATTCTCGTTTCGGGGAAAGCCTCGACGAACGACTCTCCTGGAACCAGGGATGCTGATCCGAAGTGTGATTGGGGACGAAATCCAAAATGACCTTGAGCTCTCGCGCATGAGCCGACGCGAGCATCGCATCGAATTGCTCCAGCGAGCCGAACCGGGGATCAATGTCGCATAGTCGCTGACGTCGTATCCGAAGTCGCGCATCGGCGAGGGAAAAATCGGCGAAATCCATAGGGCATCCGCACCCAAATCCACCAGGTGCGCAAGCCGTCGAATGATCCTGTCGAGATCGCCTATGCCGTCCCCGTCGGTATCTTGAAAAATCGCGGGTAGATTTGATAGATCGCCCCGGTTTGCCACCATTTCGCGTCGGCTCGCATCATCGTCTCCTTCGAAGGTTCGCTCGGCCGATCTATCCGAAGACTCCCCCGGTCGGCACACCGATACCCGCCATTTTCCATTTGAACGGGCGGAGTCGACCCGTTTGCGACATTCGGTTCGGGCGCCAAGTGTTGACCGCTAGCGTTGCCTTCTCCTTGCCGCCGCGCTGCAGTTTCGATCAGGAGGCCAGCATGGTTGCGATAGACTTCGGGTTGAACGGCCGTCCGCGCTCGTTCAAGAAGCCACGAGCCGCCAATTCCGCCGCTGTTGCCCGGAGGCTCAGCTTCCCGCCTTTCGGCTTCTTTCGCGCCAGCGCCTTCGCCAGTTTGACGACGTCGGGCCTTGCCTCGGCATGGCTCTTGCGCCCCTCAACTTTC
>JBAQGU010000221.1:0-1951 GCA_049287975.1 Roseiarcus sp. | reverse complement strand
CGCGACAGCGACATGCTCGAGGGACTGGGGGCCGCCATCGCGATGGACGCAGCGCTCCGGCGCGGCGATCTGATCTTCTGGAAAGGCCATGTCGGCGTCATGCGCGACCCCGATACGCTGCTGCACGCCAATGGCTGGCACATGAAGGTGGTCAGCGAGCCGCTGCGTGAGGCGGAGATGCGGATCGCCGCCAGCGGCGGCGGGCCGATCACTTCGATCCGAAGGCTCTGAAAAGCGCGCCGGCCGCCTACTTCTTGGTGGCGGCGCCAATGCCGGCGAAGCGCGCGTTGAAACGCGACAGCCGCCCGCCGCGATCGAGCAGCTGCTGCGAGCCGCCGGTCCAGGCCGGATGGGTGTTCGGATCGATGTCGAGATGGAGTGTCGCCCCCTCCGCGCCGTAGGTCGAGCGGGTGTAGAACTCCGTCCCGTTGGTCATCACGACCTTGATCATGTGGTAATTGGGATGGATGTCGGCCTTCATGGCGCCCTCTCGAGAAACAGAACGAGAGCCGTCCGGCGGACCGGCGGCTCTCGAGGCTGCGGCTCTATAATGCAGCCGCGGCCACGACACAAGGGCGTCATCGCAGCGAAGAGCCGAGAGTGTCATCCCCGCGAAAGCGGGGATCCAGGGGCAAACCGCCGACGCTCGCGGCTGGAGTCTGGATCCCCGCGTTCGCGGGGATGAGCTTTTCGCGGGGATGACAAGCAGCCGCTTGATTTTTGCCGCGATGTCCTACGTAAGACGGGGAGCGCCGCCGCTTTTGAATAAGGGAGCCACGAGGAAAATGGAACCGTCCGCCTCCGCGGCGACCAAGCCGCGCGCTCCGCTCGGCGCGCTAAAGCCCCTCTTGCCCTATGCGCTGCGCCATCGCGGTAGGATCGCGCTCGCGTTGGTCGCCCTCCTCGTGGCTTCGGCCGCCACGCTCGCCGTCCCCTTCGCGGTCCGCCGCATGATCGACTACGGCTTCTCGGAAGGGCGCGTCGGGCTCATCCATGACTATTTCATCGCGATGATCGGGGTGGTCGCCGTGCTCGCGCTCGCGTCGGGGTCGCGGTTCTATCTCGTGATGACGCTCGGCGAGCGGGTCGTGGCCGATCTGCGCGGCGACCTGTTCGCGCATCTGACGCGGCTCGATCCGAGCTTCTTCGACCAGGAAAAGACCGGCGAGATCGTCTCGCGCCTCTCCGCCGACACCACGCAGCTGAAGGCGACGTTCGGCTCCTCCGCGTCTGTCGCGCTACGCAACCTCTTCCTGTTCGTCGGCGCGACCGCGATGATGGTCGCGACCAGCCCAAGACTTTCGGCCTTTGTCCTGCTGGCGATTCCGGTGATCGTCCTGCCGCTCTACGCGGCGGGCCGCGGCGTGCGCCAGCGCTCGCGCGCCGCGCAGCAGACGCTCGCCGACGCCACCGCGTTTGCGAGCGAGAGCCTCGGCGCGGTGAGGGTGATGCAGGCGTTCGTCGCCGAGACTTTTGCAGCGGACCGTTTCCGGCTCGCCGCCGACGGCGCCTACGAGGCCGCACGCAAGATGACCAAGGCCCGCGCCTTCGTCACGGTGGCGGCGCTGTTCCTCGCCTTTTCCAGCGTCGTCATGGTGCTCTGGCTCGGCGCCCAGAGCGTGATCGACCACAGCATGACCGGCGGCGCGCTGTCGCAGTTCGTGCTGTTCGCCGTGTTAGGGGCGAGTTCGCTCGGCCAGATATCGGAAGTCTGGAGCGAGGTCAGCCAGGCCGCTGGCGCGGCGGCGCGGATCGGCGAACTCCTCGCGGCCCGCCCCCGGATCGTCGCGCCCGCCCATCCGCTGCCGCTGCCGAGCCCGGCGCGCGGCGAGGTCGCGTTCGAATGCGTCAGCTTCGCCTATTCCACGCGGCCGGACGAGAACGTGCTCGAGGGGGTCAGCTTTCGCGTCAAGCCGGGCGAGGTGGTCGCGATCGTGGGTCCCTCCGGCGC
>JBAQGU010000220.1:0-22164 GCA_049287975.1 Roseiarcus sp. | reverse complement strand
CACATCAAAGCCGCCCTGAAAGCGGGGGCGACGATGGAAGAGATCATGGAGGTGCTGAAGCTGTGCGTCGTCCAGGGCGTGCAGGCGTGCAATCTCGGCGTGCCTATCCTCTCCGAGGAGCTGGAGCGGTCCAAGGGCGCGCCTGCGCAGGCGCACACGGAATGATCCTTGCGGGCTCTGCCCGAAGGTGCGAGTACAAGCGGCATGACTGACTCGAAGCCGAACCTGAAGGCCAGAACCCTCCACTCGATTGAGGACGCATAAGCCGGCCGCCTTCGCCCCGGCCAAAAGGGCCACGACCCGTCTCCTCCTCCTGCTCCTCGCGCGAACAAATCAATTGGCGACGGGTGGCGAAAATTCAAATGGATGGCGCCCACCGTTCAATTGGCCGGATTGGGGGGATAGTGGCCGTTCGCATTTTGCAAGTCGTCGCGCCGAGGATCGCGGGCGGCTTCCTCGCGATCCCGGGCGTTCACCCTTCCGGCAACCCCGCCTCGCGTAAGCCCTCGATGATGGGTTGCAATTCGCGCAGAAAAGTCGGATTGTTCGACAATTTTTTGTACCAATCCGCCCATTGCTGCACGGGTGTAACCCGGCTTCAGCTTCAGCAGTTCAGCCACCGCCGCCTTTGCGTTCGCTTCACGACCCGTACCCCGACCAAAATGGGGTCGCGGATTTCTTTTTCTTCGGCCAAGGGTCGCTTGCGTTTTGAACCCGCGCTTGCAGCTTGACAGCGACCCCGATAGCCGCATAATTTTCGGGAATGCGCGACATCGGTGCCGGATTTATCCGTCGAGGTTGCCGCGAGATGAGCTGTGGTCTGAGCTGGCGTCGGGCCCCGACTGGAGGCGAGTGCCAATGCCTCGCCGCTGTGGCGCCGAGAGAAAACCAAGCCCATGATCGATGTCAGTGAAAATCTGCGTATTTGGAGCAGACATATTTTGGTCGGCGGCCTAACGTTGCTAGGGCCGTTATCAATTCTTGGCGGGCCTGTCTATAGCCAAGATAGCCGCGGGGAGAGTGCAGGCTGTCGTTCGGATTTTCCTGCGTGCACGCCAAAATTTAGCCTGTACTCACCAGTCGTCATTAATAACTGCAAGACGACTAATACCCAAAGCCCGTGCGCGTGGGCTAACGTATCTGTCGCAAGCACGAATTTTCTTGCGTGTAGGCTTGAGAAGACGGGCCCGATAGCCCTGTGTTACTACTCCGGCGTGCCGGGAGCCCCGCTACATACCCCAAGCTGTGAGTTCTCACAGGAAGGAAACGCGGCCCAGTGCGATTGTTACAAAGTCAGCCAAAATAACCCGCGCGGGGCGACTTTTTCCTACGTTTTGATCAATGCCATCTTGAATAAGACGGTTTATGACGCCACGGTTGCGATGTGCGGCGCCGACGGCAGTGGATGCCTGAATGCAACAAATTTAAATTCTGACCCGCCAGTGCGAGAAGCGCCGGTTTGTACTGCGATAAAGAATAAGACCCTGATGCCGGGAGCGGAGTATGTTTCTGATTTCAGTCCAATACTTGCGTCAACAAAGGGGCTAACAAGCTTTACATGTCCAACATCTGGTAATGCCAACGTCTATGCGGGATGCATGACCGCGCCGTGCAGGGATACGGGAAAAATCGATTCCTCCACGGGATTGCCGCTCTTGAGCTGCACCTGTCCGACCTATAGGGGGCCCAACCAGGTGGGAAATCCACAAATCTTGGGAAATCCCCCGCGTCAGCCCGAATATTCCTGCAGTCCAACCCCATATGTTTGGTCATCCGCTTATTCGGCTGGGTCAAATACTCTTCCGACCGCGCCCTAGCGACTTTCGGTCGGTGCAGAAATCAGATATACGGAACACGCGGCATCTGGGCCAATGGGTTCTCGGTGCATTGGTCCTGGCTGACCGCTATGGGTCGACAGCGGCCGGTCGCAAATCGCTCGCATCGAGGTCCCGACTGACGGATCTTGGCCCGAAGAAATCTATTCTCTGAATTCGGGTGGCGTCGACTTTTGTCGGTTTTTCTTTCTGAGAAAACGAATTCGCGTTAGGGTCTTTGGATCGACCCGCTTCACCTCGCGGGTGGCGGAGCCGGCGCATGACCCACTACGACAGCATTCAGATCGCGACGACGAGCCCCGCGCGACGGCGCGCGTTCGCGCGCATGGGGCGACCGAAAGAGCATCGACGCGCGACACGATCGGAGACGTCGCTTCCGGCCCTGGCCGAACGCCGGTCGCTCGGATGATGGGATCGGCGGCGAGATCGAGGCGGAAATTCTCCGCCCTGCAAGGCCTTGAAAACTCACAAAATGCGGAAAGAATCGCGATTTTGCGCGAGCCCGTTCCATGGGCCGGCTGAACGCCCCGCACACCCAGGAGGACGGCGCGACACGCGGGTGGCGCGGCTCGCGAGCCGGGTGTTCTCGAGCCGGCTCGCGAGCCCGAGGAGACCCCGAACCGATCGTCGACCTTTTCAACCGAGGCGTTTCGGTCCCGGGATCGCGGCGCGAGAGGCTGACGGCAAAACGGAGTCGCCCGGAAATGGCGCCGCAACGGCTTGAAAAGATTGAATCCGGGCCCGGAAATGGTAGGGGCTCGGAAGCCTCGAACCTACAAGATCTGGTACACGGGGCGCGGCTGACGGGCGGGACAGCATGGGAGTTGCACAAAGGGACAGAAAAAGGCGCCCAATGCTTTGAAATCGCGAGATGCAGAACTGAAATCGTCACTCGCTTTCCGCAGGCTCGAAGGTACGGCAAACCGGCCGGCGCTCGCGCGTCGCGGTCAAAGCGCCCCGACGCGGCGCAGGGCCTCGATGCGCTCGTCGGAAATCCCGCGCTCGCGCAAGATCGCCTCGCCTCCCGGGCCGGGCGGGGAGATTTCGGCTGATGTACGTGAGAAGCGCGGCGCCGGCGCCGGTTGCGGTCCGCCGTCGCCGGGAACGAAGGTCGCGCGGACGCGATTGTGCGGATGCGCGGGCGCCTCGTCCATCGCGAGGATCGGCGTCACGCAGGCGTCGGAGGCGGCGAACGCCGCCGCCCATTCGTCGCGCGGCCGCCTCGCGAAGGCCGCCTCGATCCGGGCGCGCATCTCGGGCCATCCCTCAGGATTCCAACGGTCTGCGAAAGCCGATGGGTCGAGCCCGAGTCCGGCGATGAAGGCGTCGAAAAATTGCGGCTCCAGCGCGCCCACGGCGACGAACTTGGCGTCGGCGCAGCGATAGACGCCATAGAAGGGCGCGCCGCCGTCGAGCAGATTGGCCGCGCGCCCATCGCGCCAGCGGCCGTGCGCCTTGAAGCCGTAGATCATCGCCATCAGGAGAGCGGAACCGTCGGTCATCGCGGCGTCGACGACCTGGCCGCGTCCCGAATTTCGCGCCTCCAGCAGAGCGCAGACCACTCCGAACGCGAGCAGCATCGCGCCGCCGCCGAAATCGCCGATGAGATTGAGCGGCGGCAGCGGCGCCTCGGCCCCGCCGATCGCATGCAGCGCGCCAGTCAGCGCGATATAGTTGATGTCGTGCCCCGCGGTTTGCGCGAGCGGTCCGCTCTGGCCCCAACCGGTCACGCGGCCGTAGACGAGCCGGGGATGGCGCGCCAGGCAGGTCTCGGGGCCAAGCCCGAGCCGCTCCATGACGCCGGGACGAAAACCTTCGATCAGAGCGTCGGAGTTTGCGATCAGCTCGAGCGCGGCCTCGATGGCCTCGGGCTTCTTCAGGTCCAGCGCTATCGAGCGGCGACCGCGGTCGACGAAATTGGCTTGCTTTACGCGATCGAAGGCGTCGCCGGCGGCCGACGTCTTGCGGTCGATCCGGACCACGTCCGCGCCCATGTCCGAGAACAACATGCCCGCAAACGGCGCAGGCCCCAACCCCGCCATTTCGATGATGCGGAGCCCCGACAATGGTCCCACGTCTTCCCCCCAATCAGCGCCGCCGGGCGACAACCTACAGCAGTACCAGTGAACCTGCGAGCGGCTCACGCGGCGAGGCAGCACTTCTTGTATTTCTTGCCGCTGCCGCACGGACAGGGGTCGTTGCGGCCGACATCGCGAAATGGATTGAGGTACGGCGTTCCCTCCCGGACCGGCAGGTCCTCGGCGAGAGGCGCGTCTGCGTCGATGTCGAGATCGTCTTCGGCGAGCTCCACATCGTCCTCGGCGCCCTCCCATTCGTCGTCTTCCCCGTAGCACCAACGTTTGAGCAACTCGATGGAGGATCCGTACGGCTCGATACCCGACGCCGAAATTGCGGCCATGCCGAGCGGGTCGTTTCGCGCCAGTTGTAAATCCTCGTAGAATTCGTCGAGCGATGCCTCGACAGGGTCGATCCATCTCTTCGAGAAGACGCGCGCGACCTCGCCGCGCAGCGGCTCGTAGCCGAGCTGAGCGACTGCGAACGCCCAGGCCTGCCAGACCCGATTTTCCGCGCGGGGCTGCATTTCCCTGGCGAGACGCGAGAGGTAGGCCGACATTTCCTCGTCGCCGAGGACGCCTTTGGCGCGGACGAGGTAGGCAAGCGCCTCCATCGCCGCAGCGCGGGCGAACTCGTCGGCCTCGGGGGCTTCGATCGCGCGCTTCAGAGGCTCGACATCGCCGTCGCAGACGTTGATGAGGATGGCCGCGAGAGTACCGGTCGTCGTTTCGCCCAACCAGACGTCGATCGTTTGGTCGCTTGCGATCAGATCGCACAGCGGGACATAGGCGCGGGAATCGCATTTTTCGCCGCACAGATGGATGATAAAGAACAGAACGTCGAGGTTGGCGTCGGCCTGGGACGCGCCACCCGCATAAGAGCGCAGCTTGGCGATCAACCGGGGCGAGCCTGCGTCCCAATTGTCGAGCGCCCATTGCAGCGCCTCCCGGGGAAACTCGCCCCTGACTGCAAATCGCCTCATCGCCTCGTCCACGTTCATGGCTCAACCCTCATCGCAGCGTTGCCAGAAACAAAGTTGGGGCCGGCGCCGCCCCTATTCAACGCCACTCAGCGCCCTCGGGCGCCGCCGACCAGCAACGCCGCCCCCGACGCCAGCAGTAGGACGAAAATGACGCGAGCAAACGTCTTTTCGCTGAAGCGCCCATAGAGGCGCGTCCCGAAATAGGAAGGCAGCAGCATCGCCGGCGCGACAACCGCGAAGAGCTTCAGCGTCGTTGCGTCGAACGCTCCGGTGCGCGAGTACACCGTCAGCGCCGTGACCTGCATCGCGATGTTGTAGACCTGCATCGTGGCGCGCCTGAGGTCGCGTTTCCACCCACGAAATTGCGTCCAGATCGCGGGCACGATCCCCGACATGCCGGCCAGACCCCCGAGCACGCCGCCGATCAGGCCCGCGAACGCGTCCAGACCGCGCCCGCCCCGGGTGAACGCGTGCGGGGCCGACGTCAGCAGTCCGAACAGCCCGTAGACCGTGAGAAAAGCGCCGATCGCGAGCTTGAAGCGAAGCGGATCCGCGTTGTGCAGGATGAACACGCCGATCGGCACGCCCGCGACGCCGCCGACGACGAATGGCGCAATTCGGCTGAATTGGAAGCCGCCGCGGATCGAAGCGAAGCTCGCCAATTGCCCGAGCAAGGCGCCGAACACCGCGAGCGGCGCGGCGATCTGCGGCGCCAGCACCCAGGCCCATACCCCCATCGCGACCAGGCTGAACGCAAACCCGGAAAGGCCCTGCACGAAGCCCGCCAGCGCCGCGCCCGCGACGACCATCCCGAGCATCGGCCAGGTGTCAGGCATCGCGGCTCACGGGGCGTAGCTGCGTTTCAAAGCGGTTTCGCGAATGGCGGTCAGCGTCGTCGAAGGCGTGATCGCCTCCGGATCGACCTTGACATGGAGGATCGCCGGCAGCCCGGAGGCGAGCGCGCGAACGAAAGCGGGCTCGAATTCCTCGGTCTGCTCGACCGTTTCGCCGTGCCCTCCGAAAGCGCGGGCATAAGCGGCAAAGTCGGGATTGCGCAGCGCAGTGGCGAGGACGCGGCCGGGATATTCGCGCTCCTGGTGCATGCGGATCGTGCCGTAGAGGCCGTTGTCGATGACGAGCACGACGATAGCGAGGCCATATTGCACGGCGGTGGCGAACTCCTGGCCGTTCATCAGGAAATCGCCGTCGCCCGAGAAGCAGACGACGGTAGACTCGGGAAACAGCTGCTTCGCGGCGATCGCGGCCGGCAGGCCGAAACCCATCGAGCCCGAGGTCGGCCCGATCTGCTGTTCGATCCTGCGAAACCGGAGAAAGCGCCCGACCCAGATCGCGAAGTTGCCGGCGCCGGTCGTGAATATGGCGTCGGGGACGCGCCGCCGGAGCGCGAACATCACCTCGCTCAGTTGCACGCGTCCCGGAACAGCCGGCGCCTGTTCGCTCCAGGCGAGATAGTCCGCGCGGGCCTGGCGGGTCTCGACGCTCCATGGGATGGAGCCCGGGGGTTGCACGCCCTCCAGGGCCGCCGCGAAAGCCGGCGAGGTCGCGACGATCCCGAGCGAGGGATGATAATTGCGGCCGATTTCGCTGGCATCGGCGTGAACGTGAACCAGTCGCTGACGCGGTTCCGGAATGGCGAACAGCGTATAGCCTTGCGAGGCCGCCTCCGACATGCGACCGCCGATCAGCAGCACGAGATCGGCGCGTTCGATGCGCGCCTCGAGCCTGGGATTGGCGGCGATGCCGATCTCGCCGGCATAGTTGGGGTGCTCGCCGTCGAGCACGCTCGCGCGCCGGAACTGGGCCGCAACCGGCAGATCGAATCGCTCGGCGAAGCGCAGCACGCTCGCGCTGGCGGTCTGCGTCCACCCGGAACCGCCGACGATCGCGATGGGCCGCTCGGCCGTCCACAGCATCTTCTGCAGTTCGGCCATCTGCGTCTGGCCCGGCCAGATCGCCGCCGCCTCGGCCCGAGGCGCGTCGGCGACCGACGCTGTTTCGACCAACACGTCCTCGGGCAACGCGATCACGACCGGCCCCGGACGGCCCTGCATCGCGATGTGATAGGCGCGCTGCACGACTTCGGGAATCCGCGCCGCGTTCGCGATCTCCGTCGCCCATTTGGTCGTCGAGCCGAAGAAGGCGCGGTAGTCCATCTCCTGGAACGCGCCGCGCCCCGACATCGCGCGCTCGACCTGGCCGACAAAGAGGATCATCGGCGCGCTGTCGTGTTCGGCGATATGCACGCCGTGGGCGGCGTTGGTCGCTCCAGGGCCGCGCGTGACGAAACAGATGCCCGGCCGACCCGTCAGCCGGCCCGCCGTCAGCGCCATCATCGCGGCGCCGGCCTCCTGTCGGCAGACCGTGACCTCGACGGGCGCATCATAGAGCGCATCGAGCGCTGCGAGATAGGATTCGCCAGGCACGCAATAGAGGCGCTCGACCCCCTGAGCGACGAGTTGATCGACGAGAATCTGCCCGCCCGTGCGGGCGGTCGGCGCTGGCGTCACGAAACGCTCCCCACGGCGAAAGGCTCGGCGCGCGGTCTGCCAGTTCGGCGCCGGAATTTCAATCCTCGCCTCGATGGCGCCGCTTGCGCATGAGGCAGCGAAACGTCATGTTCCTGAAATGACCGGACCGATCGAGAAACCCGCCGAGCCGCGCGCATTGGCCGCGCTGGACGCACGCGCGCGCGAAATCTTCCGCCGGATCGTCGATTCCTACCTCGCGAGCGGCGAACCGGTCGGCTCCCGGCATCTTTCGCGCATCCTGCCGATTTCGCTGTCGCCGGCCTCGGTGCGCAACGTGATGCAGGACCTCGAGGAACTGGGCCTGATCTACGCTCCACACACCAGCGCGGGACGTCTACCCACGCAGCGCGGCCTCAGGTTCTATGTCGATGCCCTGCTCGAATTCGGCGGCCTCGCTCGCGAGGAGCGCGCGCGCATCGACCATCAGGTCCGCGCCGCCGCGGAGGAAGGCGGCTTCGAGAGCGCGCTGACGCAGACGACGAGCCTGTTGTCGGACCTGACCCGCGGCGCCGGAATCGTGCTGACGACGAAGGACAACGTCCGGCTCAAACATATCGAATTCCTGCGACTGGAGCCGCAGAAAGCGCTCGCGGTGCTGGTGGGCGAAGACGGTTCGATCGAGAACCGCGTCGTCGCGACGCCCGCCGGCATGCCGGCCTCGACGCTGATCGAGGCGAGTAACTATCTGAATGCGCACGTGCTCGGCCGCACGCTCGCCGAGGCGCGGGCGGATATCGAAAAGGCGCGCGAGACCGCGCGCGGCGAGCTCGACGCGCTCGCCTCGCGCCTCGTCGACGCGGGCCTCGCCTCCTGGGCGGGCGTCGGGGAGACCCGGCAGCAGCTCATCGTGCGCGGCCAGGCCAATCTGATCGGGAACCTGCGCGCCGAAGACGACCTCGAGCGCATTCGACTCTTGTTCGCCGATCTGGAAACCCAGACCGACGTCATCGACCTGCTGCATCGCGCCGAGGAGGGCGAAGGCGTCAAAATCTTCATCGGATCTGAAAACAAGCTGTTTTCGCTGTCCGGCTCGTCGATGATCGCAGCACCGTTGCGCGTGGGCGATCAGCGCGTCGCCGGCGTGCTCGGGGTCATCGGCCCGACGCGGTTGAACTACGGAAGAATCGTGCCCATGGTTGAATACGCGGCGCAAATGCTCGGCGACCTCAAGCGCCCGCGCTGAGCGGGCGCCGCTTTGTAGACGGCGCTCACCCTCGCGTCCGGCGCGAAGCGCCTCATGGGGCCGGCGCCGAAACGACGCTGGTTGGCGCTGCGCCTGCAGGAGCGGCGAGAAATTTGCCGCTTCGGCTCGGCATGCTACCTTGACTCGTCAATCCGGAGTAACGCCATGTCCAACACGATGAACCCGAGCCTGGCGCCGCATAATCTCGGCGCCGCGATCGAACGGCTGCGCGGCAGGTGGGGCGCCATCGTCGCCTTCGGCGTCTTGCTTATGGCGCTCGGCTTCGCCTCGCTCGTCTTCGCCTTCGCTTCGACGATCGCGATGGTGACGCTCAACGGCGTGTTCTTCATCATCGCGGGAGCGGCCGAGATCGGCGTCGGCATGCACGCGCAGGGATGGGGCCGGTTTTTCCTCTGGGTAATAGGAGGAATCATCAACATGGTATTCGGAATCCTCTGCATTCTGAATCCGGTTTTCGGTTCCCTGGCGTTGACCTTCGTTCTCGGCGCGGCTCTCATCGCCGCCGGCGTGGTTCGATTCTACCTCGCGTTCCAGCTGCCCGGGGGCCCAATGCGCACAATGGTCTTCGTGGGCGCCGCGGTGACCTTCTTTCTGGGTTTGATCATCCTGATGAATTGGCCGGTGAGCAGCCTCTATGTGCTGGGGACCCTGTTGGGCGTCGAACTCTTGTTCCATGGCGCGGGCTGGGTTTCGTTTGGTATGGGGTTGCGCGCGCACAAGTGATCTCCCCTCTTCCGTTGATTTCCGGAGATTTCGATGACGAAATGGGTTTACGCTTTCGGCGCCGAACTGGCCGAAGGCCGAGGGGAGATGAAAAATCTGCTGGGGGGCAAGGGCGCCAATCTCGCCGAAATGGCCTCGCTCGGCCTGCCGGTTCCCCCGGGCTTCACCATCACGACGGAAGTCTGCACCTACTTCTACAACCACGAAAAGACGTATCCCGCGGAGCTGACGGCCGAGGTCGAAGCGGCGCTCGACAGCGTCGGGCGGCAGACCGGGCGCCGGTTCGGCGACGCCGAGAATCCCCTGCTGGTCTCCGTCCGTTCGGGGGCTAGGGCGTCGATGCCCGGGATGATGGATACGGTCCTCAATCTCGGCCTCGGGGACCAATCCGTGCTGACGCTGGCTAAGACGTCGGGCGACGCGCGTTTCGCCTACGACAGCTATCGCCGCTTCATTCAGATGTATTCGAACGTGGTTTTGGAGGTCGAGAGCCACAATTTCGAGGACATCCTCGAGGATTTCAAGGATCGCAAGGGCCGGACGCTCGACACCGACCTTTCCGCCGACGATTGGCGCGAGGTTATCGCGGACTACAAGAGGCGGGTCGCCGAGCTGACGGGTCGGCCATTCCCGCAGAACTCCAAGGACCAGCTCTGGGGCGCGGTCGGCGCGGTGTTCTCTTCCTGGATGAACGCGCGCGCGATCACCTATCGCCGGCTCAACAACATTCCCGCCGAATGGGGCACCGCCGTCAACGTGCAGGCGATGGTGTTCGGCAACATGGGGGAGACGTCCGCGACCGGCGTCGCGTTCACGCGCAATCCCTCGACCGGCGCCAAGGAGCTCTATGGCGAATTCCTCGTCAACGCCCAGGGCGAGGACGTCGTCGCCGGCATCCGCACGCCGCAGAACATCACCGAGGTCGCGCGCAAGGCTGCTGGCTCCGATCGGCCGTCGCTGGAGGCAATACAGCCGGCTGTGTTCGAGCAATTCGTCGCGACCACGCAATTGCTGGAAAAGCACTATCGCGACATGCAGGATCTCGAGTTCACCATCGAGCGCGGCAAGCTCTGGATGCTGCAGACCCGCAACGGCAAGCGCACCGCGCGGGCCGCGCTGCGGGTCGCGGTCGAAATGGCGAACGAGGGGTTGATTTCTCGCGAAGATGCGATAACACGCTGCGATCCCGCGGCGCTCGATCAGCTGTTGCACCCCATGATCGACCCCAACGCCAAGCGAACGCCGCTGGCGACGGGACTGCCGGCGTCGCCGGGCGCGGCGAGCGGCGAGATCGTGTTCTCGGCCGAAGACGCGCAGCAGTTGCGCGCTTCCGGGCGCCGGGCGATTCTGGTGCGGGTGGAGACCTCGCCCGAGGACATCCACGGCATGCATGCCGCCGAAGGCATCGTCACGACGCGCGGCGGCATGACCTCGCACGCCGCTGTCGTCGCCCGCGGCATGGGCAAGCCCTGCGTTTCCGGCGCCGGCGCCCTTCGCATCGACTACAACGCGCAGACGATGAGCGGCGGCGGCGTCACGCTGAAGAAGGGTGAAATCCTGACAATCGACGGGGGCAACGGCCAGGTGATGGCGGGCGCCGTGCCGATGGTGAAGCCGGAGCTGACCGGAGAGTTCGCCATCCTGATGCAATGGGCGGACGGGGTGCGGCGCATGAAGGTGCGCGCCAACGCCGAAACGCCGCTCGACGCGCGCACCGCCCGCGGGTTCGGCGCCGAGGGCATCGGCCTCTGCCGCACCGAGCACATGTTCTTCGAGGGCGAACGGATCGTCGCGGTCCGCGAGATGATCCTAGCGGACAACGAAGCGGGCCGCCGCGCCGCGCTCGGAAAACTGCTGCCGATGCAGCGGCAGGATTTCGCGGAGCTGTTCGAGATCATGACCGGCCTGCCCGTGACGATCCGGCTGCTCGATCCGCCCTTGCACGAATTCCTGCCGCATACGGGGGACGAGATCGCGGAAGTCGCCAATGCGATGGGCGTTCCCGCCGCGAAGCTGCGCGCGCGAGCGGCCGAGTTGCACGAAGTCAATCCGATGCTCGGCTTCCGCGGCGTTCGGCTCGCGATCCGCTATCCCGAGATCGCGGAGATGCAGGCGCGCGCGATCTTCGAGGGCGCTGTCGAGGCGGGCCGCAAGACCGGCGCGCCGATCACCGCGGAAATCATGGTCCCGCTGGTGATGGGCGTCGCCGAACTCGACGCGGTCAAGAAGATTATCGTCGCCATGGCGGAGACGGTCGCCAAGGAGACCGGGGTCACCGTGCCGTACCAGGTCGGCACGATGATCGAACTGCCGCGCGCGGCGCTGCGCGCCGGCGATATCGCGGGCAGCGCCGAGTTCTTTTCGTTCGGCACCAACGACCTGACGCAGACGACGCTGGGCGTCTCGCGCGACGACGCCGCCTCGTTCCTCGGCTCTTACGCCACCAAGGGCCTGATCCCGGCTGACCCGTTCGTAACCTTGGATACGGAAGGGGTCGGCGAACTCGTGAAGATCGCCGCCGAGCGCGGCCGCGCGAGGCGCCCATCGATCAAGCTCGGCGTCTGCGGCGAACACGGCGGCGATCCCGCCAGCATCGCGTTCTGCGAGAGCATCGGGCTGGACTATGTGTCGTGCTCGCCGTTCCGGATTCCGATCGCGCGGCTGGCCGCGGCGCAGGCGGCGCTGGGAAGGAAGGCGGCTTCGACGGCGTGAGGCTGGGGCGGAGACCCGCTGGCGGGGCGCCGTACGGCTGCCCCTCAGGCCACCCAGCGCGTCCGTCCCGCCCAATAAGGCGTGCGCAGCGCTTTGCGGTCGACCTTGCCGAGGCCGGTGACGGCGATTTGGCTCACGAATTCGATCGACTTGGGCGTCCACGGGCCTCCGCGTTTCTCCTTGACATGCGCGTGCAGCGCCTCGAAATCCACGTTCGCGCCGCTCTTCAACACGACGAAAGCTTTCACCGCTTCGCCCCATTTGTCGTCGGGCACGCCGATCGCGGCGGCCGAGGCGACGGCGCCGTGCGACATCAACGCGTCCTCGACCTCGCGCGGGTAGATGTTGACGCCCCCGGAGATGATCATGTCCTTCGTGCGGTCGACGATGTAGAAATAGCCGTCGTCGTCCTTCACCGCGACGTCCCCGGTGTGCAGCCAGCCGCCGCGCAGCGCCTCCTCGGTAGCGTCGGGCCGCTTCCAATAGCCGTTCATGACAAGGGCGCCGCGGACGCAGATTTCGCCCGGCTCGCCGACGCCGACCTCACGCATTTCGAGATCAAACAACTTCACGTCGACCAGCGGATGCGGCCGTCCGCAAGAGCCGAGCCGCCCGGGAAAACGCGGATCATGATCGACCTTGCGCAAGGTGGTGATGGTTTGCGGCGCCTCGGTCTGGCCGTATATCTGAACGAACACGTTTCCGAAGATTTCGAGGCCTTCGAGCAACCGATCCGGCGACATCGGCGCCGCGCCGTAGACGATCATCTGAAGCGACGACAGATCGTAGCGAGCCCGCACGTCGACGGCGTCAATCAGGGCGTAGACGATCGTCGGCACCAGGAAAACGGCGGTGATCTTCTCTTCCTGTATGGTGCGGCAATAGGATTCCAGCTCGAAACCGGGCAGCACGCGCGTGAAGCCGCCGCGCATCATCACCGGAAAAAGATTGACGCCCCCAGCATGGGTGATCGGCGTCGCCGCGAGATAACGAATTTCGGGTGGCCAGTCCCAATCGGCGAAAATGATCATCGCCATATTGACGATGCTCCGATGGGGAATCATCACGCCCTTCGAACGGCCCGTCGTGCCGCCGGTATAGGCGAGCCAGCAGATCTGATCTGCCTCTCTGCGTCGACAGGCGGTTCGGGCTCGAACTGCGGCAAAGCGGCCAACAGGTCGCGGGCGCCCTCCATGGGTCCGAACGACAACAGATGCTTCAGGCCGGCGCGGGCGGCGATCGCCCGGCCGCGCTCGGCAAATTTGCTAGATTCGACGATCAGCGCGTCGATCTCGGCGTCCTCGACGATGAAGACCTGATCGTCTTCCGCCGCGAGCGGATGTAGCGGCGTGTAGCGTAGACCCATGATCGCCGCCGCGGTGACGACCGCCCAGGTTTCCACTCTATTGGTGGACAGAACCGATACCGCGCCGCCCTTCTTCAAGCCGAGGGAGCGAAAGAACGAGATCAAGCGGCCGACATTCTCACCGAGCTCACGATAGGTCCAGCGGGTGCGCTCGTCCGCGATCGCAGGCCGTTCGGCGTGGCGCACGAGCGCCGTGATCAGCATCGATCCGACTGTGCCGCCCTCATGCAATCCGGCCATGGCCGCCTCCCAAATTTATCGTTGACGTGAAGTGTAGGACAGCCTGTCAGTGACGTAAACTCGATGCACACGCGTCGCAGACACGGAATTACGGTGACAGCATCTGTTGACGGCCACCGTAACCGCGGCTGGCATTGATCTATGGCCCGTCTTGCCCGCGTCGTCATTCCCGGCCTGCCCCACCATGTCACGCAGCGTGGCAATGGCGGGCAGAAGGTCTTCTTTTCCACGTCCGACTACGCCGCCTATCGCGACCGTCTATCCGAAGCGGCGCGTGAGGCGGGCGTCGCAGTCTGGGCGTGGTGTCTCATGCCCAATCACGTCCATCTCATTCTCGCCCCCGAGAGCGAAGACGGTCTGCGTCGAACGCTCGCGCGCGTGCATCGGAGTTACGCGGGCATGGTCCGCTCGAGGCGAAAGCGCACCGGCCACTTCTGGCAGGGACGGTTTGGCGCCGTCGCGATGGACGAGCCTCATCTGGCCGCCGCCTTCCGCTATGTGACGCTGAACCCCGTGCGAGCGCGACTGGTCCTCGGCGCGGAAGATTGGCAATGGTCGAGCGCGCGCGCCCACCTCGGCCTCGGCGATGACGCCATCACAGATCTCGCCCCGGTCCGCCAGCGATTTTCCCGCTTCGCCGACCTGCTGGAAGGCGAGGAAGACGCCGCCGCGACATCGCGGTTGCGCAAGGGAGAAAGCGTGGGCCGCCCCATCGGTTCGGAAAGCTTTCTCGCAGCGCTGGAAGCCCAAACCCACCGCCGCCTTCGCCCGCTCAGGCGCGGACCGAAGCCTACCGATGACCGGACGGGCGGATTGCCGGAGGGTTGAGTGCAGTGTCACTGTAATCCCCCGCAAATAGGCGAGCTTACCATCCTTGGCGATCGCCGCGACCGCGCCGGGCACGATCGGGTCCGACGCTGTGAGCGCATCGACGCGCGCCTGATACCACGGAGCGATGCGCCCCAACCGCGAGGACGAAAAGCCTGATCTCTCGGGATCGCTCGGCGCCGCGAGATCGTCGGCGAAAGCAGAGATCGAGAAAAGGAGCGCGAAAGCAAACGCAAAAAGCGAGTGTATGAGCTTCACGGCGGCCGCCTCGACATGACGCCCTCACGATCTCGGCGAGACGCCTCCGAACCCAGGCAACGCTATCGCAGCGACGCCGCCGCCTCAATGCCTAGGGTTTGCGGAGGAGGCGGCCTCGGGTTCCCTCTCGCGCTTCGGGTTGCTATCGTCCATGCCCGTTGAGAAAATGCTCCGGATAATCCGAGCTGAACGGGACGGGCGTCCGGCATGAAAGACGTGGGCATTGCCGGTCTGGCGTTGGTGCTCGTTATGGCGAGCAGCGCGATCGGGTTGATCCTCCAGTCGAGGCTGCGCGAATCTCACAGAAGGCGTGAGACTACCGACGCAATCCGGCTGATCATGGCGATAGTCGTCACCTTCACCGCCCTCTTCCTGGGCCTTGTCACGAGCTCCGTGAAGTCGTCCCGTGACCTGTTCGACGCTCGGCTGCGCGGCTTCGCCGGCGACATCGTCGAACTCGACCTACGACTGAAGGAATATGGCGAACCCGCCGGTGCGATGCGCGCGACGCTGCGGACCTATGTCGCCGCCGCCATCGCAGATACATGGCGCGAGGAACCACGGCCGGCAGGCGTCTACCCCATCTTCGCCCCAACGCAGAGTTATGAGCGCGAGCAGTTCGGCGCGATGCTCTTCGAACTCGACGACGCGATCAGGCGGCTCCAGCCGCCCGATGATTTCCACCGCAAGCTCGCCGAAAGCGTCGAAGCGCGAATGACGGACTTGCTTCAGCAGCGTTGGCTGCTGATCGTGACGCCGCAGGACACGGTTTCGTTGCCGCTGGTCATACTGATGGTTTTCTGGCTCGTGATGATTTTCGGCGTCTTCGGGCTGACTTCGCCACGCAACCGCGTGGTTTATGCGGCGCTCCTGATGTGCGCGGTGTCCGTTTCGTCCGCCATCTACCTGATCCTGGACCTGGACAAGCCGCTCGCCGGCCTGATCAAGGTGTCGAGCGCGCCGATGCGCAGCGCCCTCCGCCACATCGACGCTCCGCCGTAGGCGGCGCCGTCAATTCTCTATTCGACGCTTGAATCCGTCCAAGATCTGATGCGCCATGAACACGTAATTGCCGTCGAAATGATGAATGCCCTTCTTTTCGATCACCTCGGCGCCCTGCTTCACCAGATCGGGGCAATACGAGCCCGAATCCTGATCGCCGTAGAAGCACTGGATCATTTTTCCGGGGATGTCCTTGATGGCCGGCGCCAACGGCGTCGCCTGCGCGCTTGGACCGGCGCCGAGCCAGCCGACCACGCGAATTTCCCAGTCGGCGGCGCGCCCGAGGCTCAACAGCGAAATCATCGCGACATGCTGCTTCAAGCTCGGCCGCAGGCGATCATAGGCGAATGGCAACGTGTCGGCGCCGAACGAGAAGCCGATCAGCGCGACCTTGTCCGCATGCCATTTGGCGCTGTAGTCGAGAATTACGGCCGAAAGGTCGGCGGCGGTCTGTTGCGGCGTCTTGCTCTGCCAGAAATAGCGCACGCTGTCCCAGCCGACGACCGAAACGCCCAGAGATTGCAGGTTTTCGGCGATGGTCTTGTCGATATCCCGCCAGCCGCCGTCTCCCGACAGGAACACGGCCATCAGACCCGAAGGCTTTGAGGCGGGAAGCTCGATCAGAGGCAGTCCGCCGACGCGGCTGAAATCGTCCTGGACGAGATGCGGCGCGACGAGCGATGCGAGGGTTTGGTCCGGCCTCCGGGCGCTCAGCGTCTGAACCTCCAGATCTGGCGACAGCGCCTGAAGCGTTTCAAAATGCGCGCGCGTTATCCCAGGGGTCGCCGGCGTGAGCGCGACGCTCCAAAAGCGATTGAGGATCGGCACCCGCCAATGGCGCGGTTCGACGCCGTCGCTGGGAAAACGCGTGCAGAAGCCATGGCTGGTTTGCACGACGGCCCACGGGTCGAGAGAGACCGCGCCACCCAACGTCGCGGGCGGCGTCTGCGCCAGTATGGCGCCGGCGAGCGCGCCGCCTTTGCCGACTCCCGTCAGGATAGGGAAGAAATACTCCGCGCCGCCATGCTCACGCTGCAACTGGCGACTGAGCCCTTCGGCATCGCCGACCAATTGATCGCAGGGCGCTTCCTTCGAGGCGACGCGAGCGAGATAGACGTCGGTATCGACGCCGACCGCCAATGCGCCGGCGCCGGCCAGCGAGTCGAGCCGGACCTGATCGGCCGGAGTCCACCCGCCGGCATCTGAAAACAGCACGACGTAGCCGCGCGGCGTTCCCGTGGGGGTCGCCAGCCTGACGTCGCCATATCGGCCGCCATCGAGCGCATGCGCTGGCGCGATGGCGAAAAGGCATATGAAGATCGCGATGAGGGTCGACAGTCTAGGCATGGTCGCGCTCGGATGTCGACGAGGGAAGGCCGGCGGCAATCAGGGCGGCGGCGTCAGCCAGAGCAACGAACGGACCGAGCGTGCCCGAGGCGGCGAGATAGCGGGGCTCCCAAACCGGATTGAACTTGCTCTTGAATGTACGCAGTCCCTTGAAATTGTAAAACCGGTCGCCGTGCTTCCAAATCTGGGCGCCGAGCCAATGCCAGCGAGAGCAGAGCGGCTCGGTGCGCAACCCGCTGAGCGGCGCGACTCCGAGACTGAGAACGCCGAAATTCTGTTCCCGGAGCGTCACGAACAGCCGCGTGAACAGGAACTCCATCGCGTAAGCCGAGGCTTCCCGCGAGCTTCTCATCATGCCGATCGAAGCCTCCACCTTTGTGCTCGTCGTCATCACGCTCGCGAAGGCGACCAGCTTTCCATTCGCGCGAACCAGGCCGAGCCCCTGCGCCGCCAGAAAGCGCGGCTCAAACGCGGCGACGGAGAACCCCTTCTCGTCGCCCGCCCTCGCTTCGAGCCACTCGCGAGAAATCGCCCCGATCTCTTCCCTGCAAGCCGCGGAAGCGTCAGGACCGACATACTCGAACGTGAGGCCCTCGCGCTCGCCGCGCCTCAGGGCATAGCGCAAATGCGACGCGGCGCCGCCTTGCAGCGAGAAAGTCCTGAGCGGGATACGGGCGTCCTCGCCCAGTTTCATCACGCTGAACCCGGCGTCGAGGTAGAACGGCAAACTCTCCGGACGAACTTGGTAGAAGGCGGCGCGACCGCCATGCGCGTGGGCTTGTTCGATGAAGCGCGTGATCAGCGAGGGCCACTCGTGGGTCGGGCCGACGGGATCCAGGAGAGCGATCCAACTGCGTCCTCGCTTGCCGAACATCAAAAATGTGAGCCCGGACGGCGAAAACAGAAAGCTCTTGTCGCCCATCAGCGCAAGGAGCGCATCGCTTCGATCCTGCTTCGCGACGATCGTCGCCGCGCGGGTGAGATCGGCGCGGCTGGGCAACGACGCAAGCCCCTTGGGCGGCCGCAGCAGTTGCGCCACACCAAACCCGAAAGCAACCACGGAGGCGCCGAGCAAGGCGCGAAGCGCCCGCGGCGCCTGGGCATCGAATGCGAACTGCCACCAGAGATCGCGCACCGCCGATCCAAGGTTGTGGAAAGCGAGGAACAGGATGCCGAAGGCCGCGGCGATGACGAGTCCCACCGCGGCGAACCAACCCAACGTGAAAGGCTGGTCCAACATCGAGGTCGGTCGATAGAACTGCGGTCGCGTCGCGAGCATGAGCATGGCGAGAATCGAAAGGAAGCCGGCTTCGCCGAAGGCGAGGCCCTTGACGACGGAAAATCCGAGGCTCGCGATCGTCAGCGCAAAAGCCAGCCGCCACGCGCCATCGCGTCGGTCGAGCAGACCGCGGGCGACGAACAAAAACAGGACGCCGATCAGACTGCCGAGAAAATGCGATGTTTCCACCGCCCAGAGAGGCAGATGCGACGACAGGAGGGACAGCCGCTGGCCGAACGTCGGCGTCGCGCCCGAGACGAGCAGCATGATTCCGGCGACGAAAACGAGGACCCCGATGAAAGTCGGCGACAGCCGGGCGGCGACGCGGGAGAGACGTTCATCCGCGTTCGCGCTTTGCGGCGCGACCGCGAGGCGGACCTCGAAAAAAGCGAACAGGCCGGCAGAGATGACCAGCGGCAAGACGTAGTAGATGCCGCGATACGCCAGCAGCGCCGCCGCCACCGCGTCCGAATGCGCGTGGCCTCGCAAGGCCCAGAGGACCACCAGTTCGAAAACGCCGACGCCGCCGGGAACGTGGCTCACGACTGCCAGCGCGGTGGCGGCCGAGAAGATGGCCGCGAACGCAGCGAAGCCGATTGGGATTGGCGGCAGCAGAACCCATAGCGCAATGGCGGCGGCCAAGAGCCGGATCGAAGTCAATGCGAGCTGGCTGGCTGCGAGCGGCTTACTCGGCGGGACCAAGGAAAAACCACCGATCCGGATGGGTCCGCGCAACCCAAAAACCAGAAGATACGCGGACGACGCCACGGCCGCGGCTGCGACGACGCGCAGGACGGACGGCGCCCATCCCAACAGGGCCGCGACCGGGTCCGCCTCGATCAACCCGGCCAGCCCGCCTATCCCAGCCAATCCGAGAGCGAAGCCGCCCATGACGAACAGAATTAGGCGGGTGACGTCGTTGCGTTTGATTCCGACAGCGCCGTAGATCCGATAGCGAACGGCTGCCGCGGTGAGCGCGCCAAAGCCGGCCGCGTTCCCCAACGCAGTGCCGCAGAAGCTCGCGAGCAGGAGCGCGGAAAACGAAGTCCGCGCGCCGATATAGCGTAACGCGCTGGCGTCTCGTCCGACGAGAGCCGCAAAGCTCAGAACCGTTGCGGCGATCGACGCGGCGATCGCTCCGGCTGGCATTCGCCGCAACGCGACCGTCATTTCGTGATAGTCGATCGACGCGACGAGGTCGCCCAGCGGGAGTATGAAGACCGCGCCGGCGACGAGGACGGCGAGAGATACCAGCAGCCGGCTCGCGCGGCTGTCCCTTCGCCATTCCCCCTTGGATCGGACGCCCGAATTCTCGGATCGCCCGTCGTCTCGGTCAGCGCCGCTTTGCCGGCGGACGTCGCCGGAGGCGCGCGAGTTCGCAAGGCCGGCAAAAATGCTCAAGAGGCAGTCTTCTCAATCTCGGCCCCATTCCCCTGGGCGGTCGCCGAACGGAATGGTTTCGTCTCGAATGGAATCAGATGTCTCCCGCTGCGCCTTCGCCGCTCTCGTCGTCCAACTCGGAAAGGCTCGTGAAAGTTCGAAAGAGCGCGCCTCAGGGCGCGGGAAAGACAGAACCAGCTTCGCTCCGTATATGGGCTGTTTTGTCACAGAAACTTGTCGGAACCATGACGATGTGGGAGGATTGGCGGTCGGGCCTTGCGGCTGCCGCGTATGGGGGAAGACGAGGACGCGCGCAGCGGCCTTCGCCCGCCCGCTCACGCGCTCGCCAGCTTCGCCCCCATCGCCTGATGCAGCGCGTTGATCGCCTTCAGCGGCCGCACCATCACCTTGAAACGATCGATCCGCCCTTCCGCGTTCCAGCCGATCATGTCGACGCCGTTGATTTCGAGGCCGTCGAGCGTCGTGACGAACTCCAGCACCGCGGAGGACTCACTGAGCCATTCGCCGACGTAGCGAAACGCCTCGCCGCCGAGCACCGCCAACGCGGCGCTGAGATATTTCAGTGTGATCGCCTTGCCGCGTTGCGGGGTGTGAACGACCGGCGATCGGAAGACGACGTCGTCGGCGAGCAACGTCTCCAGCCCCGCGAAGTCGCGCGACTTTGCGATTTCGCGCCAGCGTTCGATGGCCTTGGGATACATGCGATCTCCTCGCTTTCTCCAACCGACGGCGGTTCGGCTTGCCTCACCGCCGATCCTGCCCTACGCCGGGTTATGGAGCAGGAGAAGCCGAATGTCCCAGACGACCCTCGATCCCGGCGAGCGGATCGCACCCGCCAACGGCCTGGAAATTTGTTACCAGACCTTCGGTGAGGACACCAATCCGCCGCTGCTGCTGATCATGGGGCTGGGCGCGCAGATGATCCTCTGGGACGACGAGTTCTGCGACCGGCTCGCCGCGCGCGGCTATCGGGTGATCCGCTTCGACAATCGCGACATCGGCAAGTCGAGCAAGATCGATGCGCCGCCGCCCAACCTCGCTCGGGCGCTGTTCGAACGCCGTCCGGGCGAGACGCTCGCCGCGCCCTATCTACTCAGGGACATGGCGGCCGACACGATCGGCCTGCTCGATTTCCTCAGGATCGGAAGGGCCCATGTCGTCGGCGCTTCGATGGGCGGCATGATCGCGCAGGAATTGGCGATCCATTGGCCCCAGCGGGTGCGGACGCTGACCTCGATCATGTCGTCCACGAGCGATCCCGCTCTGCCTCCGCCCGGCCCCGAAATCTTCGGATTATTTCTGGCGCCGCCGCCCCGGAACGTCGAGGAATTTGTCGAAGCCAACGTGGCCATCGGGCGGGCGTTTCGCAACGGCGGTTTCCCCGAGGAAGAACCGCGCGCTCGCGCAAGGGCGGTCCGCGCGGCGGGACGCGGAATGTCGCCCGAAGGCGGCGCGCGGCAGATGCTCGCGGTCGCCGCCTCGGGCAGCCGCAAGGCGAGCCTGCCGCAGATCAAGGCGCCGACGCTCGTCATCCACGGCGCCGACGATCCCCTCGTGCCGCTCGCCGCGGGTGAGGACACCGCGCGCTCGATTCCCGGCGCGCGGCTTGTCGTGATCGAGCGGATGGGCCACTCCCTGCCGATGGCGGTCTGGCCGCGCCTGATCGACGAGATCGCTGCGCACGCGAGGTAGGAGCGCTGCGAGAGCGGCCACAGGGCATCGCGCCAGAGGAGCGTCACCTTCCTTTTCAGTTCAAATTCGGTACGAAGGGTCGATCCGGTCAAGTTTTCGCAGCACGCGACATACTGACAAAGTGACGCTGATTACGGATTACGCGGGTCATGGTTGAAACATGGCAGATGGGCACAAAAGGGTAAAGAAGGTCGTGTCACCGTAATCCGGACGCAGTCCCAAATGGGACCTGACATCCCGTCACTGGCGGAAGTAAGGCGGAATTCTTTCCCTGGCAAGTCGAAATTAATTCCCTGCAGCTTCCCTGCTGCGGCGGACGAGTTTTCCCTGCCAGTTCGGAATTCATTGCCTGTTCGCGCGGCGGAGAACGCGGTTTCTCAGCCGTTTGCCGCCCGGTGCGGCTGCCGGATGTGTCGCGGCGAGCGCCGATCGGCTATGCAGTTTGAAAATCCGGTGATTTTTCCTTTTTAAAATGCAAAAGTATGCAATGAATATTTTCTCTCTCTCAGAAAGATGGCGCGCATGAACGAATCCCCCTCCGACTGCCCCTCGCCTCGCACGAGACGCTCCGCCCTTTCGCCGACGGCGCCGCCTGGGCCGACATCGCGGCCGAGGAGGGCTTTCGCGAAAGCGGCTGCGGCAGATCATCCGCGCAGCTACGGCTCCAGGC